>JAGGTU010000020.1 GCA_021163545.1 bacterium
TCTCACAAAATTGAAATTGCAGATTTAAAAACAAGAAAAATTGGCGCTTATAATTTTGCAGAACTCAGAATTAAACTTCCTCTAAAACTGAAAGTAGAGGAGGTAGGAGAGATAACAAAAAACTTAGAAGAGAAACTTTTGAAGAATATTCCAGAATTAAAATACGTGGTTATTTCAATCGAGCCTTATGACATGAAAAAAAGCATTATTGTTGGAATGTTAGGCAGAAGATTTTGCGAGGAAGAAGGGTTTGAAAAAATTGGACCAGAAAAGATCGGAAAAAGGATTATTATTCCAATAAAAGAAAACAAAATTAATGATAAATTTGGCTCAAGAGAGTATCTTTTGCTTGATATAAAAGATCAAAAAGTGCAAAGAAAAGAGATTTTAAAAAATCCATATTTTGAAAAAGATGCCCCAAAGGGGACAAGATTTGCTAAAGCAGTGAGGGCAGATGAGGTGGCAACCCCAATAATAGGCCCCAACGCTAAACAAAATTTAGAAAATCTTGGTATTAAGATTCATCTCGTTAATCCCCATCAGTCATTAGAAGAGATTTTAGAATTAATCACGAAAGAACAAGAAAATAAAAATTCCAATGAGAAATAACAGTAAGTCACTAATGATAGGATTGCTGAAGGAAAAGGTGAAGATATGATTTTATTTGATTATGATTTGTTTTATTCTCAGGATGTTTATTGTCCAGCGAGATAATCACCAACGAGATCCGTCCTCCTTGGTGATTTTTTAAACTAAACAAAATATTTGAGAATTGAATAAGTTAAAGCTGAAAATAAAGCAGATGAAGGCACAGTTATTATCCAGGCTAACATCATTCGCCAAGCCACTATTTGTTTAATCCTTTTTAAGTTTTGTAGGGCAGTGCTTCCCATTACTGCAGAACAGACCACATGGGTGGTTGAGATTGGCATACCAGCCAATGAGTGGAGAGCAATTACTGTTCCTGCTCCAAATTCCGAAACAAACCCTTGTTTTGGCTCGACTTTTGTTAGTTTCCAGCCCAAAGTTTTGACCACTCTCCAACCCATTAAAAATGTCCCAAGCCCCATTACTGTTCCACACATCAACTTCACCCACAAAGGAACTTGGAATTTAGTTATAAATCCTCCGGCAAGTAAAGCAGCAGTTATAATTCCCATTGCATTTTGAGCATCATTCATTCCATGTGTGAAAGACATAAAAGGAGTGGTGAAAATTTGAAAAGTCCTGAAGAGTTTATTTGTCTTATGGGTTGAAATTTTTCTGGGAAACAAATGCAATATCCAACTGACTAAAATTAAAAAAACCGCACCTGCTAAAAAACCAGCGGCTGGCCCCAAAATAATTCCCAGTAACACTTTTTTGCCTAAAATTCCCCATTGAATAATTTCTTTCCCGCCAGCGGCGAACCCTGCTCCTAAAAGCCCCCCAACTAAAGCATGACTAACACTGATTGGAATACCAATTCTTGTGCACAAAAAAACCCAAATTACAGCCCCCAGTGTTCCGGCTAACAAAATTAAAAGAGTCATATGTTGGGAGGGAATTATTCCCTTGCCGATGGTTTGGGCAACTCGGGTAGAAGCAAGAGCCCCCAACATATCAAAAATACTTGCTACTATCAGAGCTTGGGTTGGAGAGAGGGCTTTAGTAGCGCAGGTAGTGGCAATAGCGTTGGCTCTATCATTGGCTCCGTTTAAAAAATCAAAAATCAGAGCGATGATGATAATAAGAATTACCAAAATCATCATGTTTAGGCCTCTCCTTTTAATCTAAAGGTTTCTAAAATATTTGCCACATCCTCACATTGATCCATTGCGTATTCAAGAAGGTCGATAATTTCTTTAATGGCTAAAGTTTTTTTAAAATCTTCAATGCTGGAAAAGTTTGTACCAACAATTTTTGCTAACCATTTTCTGTTAATCTCGTCTGCTTCATCTTCTAGATCGTTTATTCTCACACAACATTCGGCTAAAATTTTATCGTTTTTTCTAATATTTCTTAGAGATTTTACCCCAATTTCTATTTGATTTGCTGCCTCTTTTAAATAGGGAAGAAAATCATAAAGGGCTTGGGGGATGTTTTTGACTCGGTAAATATATAATCTGTTTACTGCTTTTTCAATAGAATCAATAACATTATCCATATTATGGACAAGAAATCGGATATCTCCTTTCTCTTCAGTTACTCGGGTATGGTCATAAAGCAATTCTTCTACGATCTGATGAACGATGCTGTCGGCTTCATCTTCTAAATTATTTAGTTTTTGGGCAACCTGGGGAAGGGTTGAATAATCTTTTGTTAACTGTTCTAAATACTCAACTGATTCCTTAATTTTCTCAGCCAATTTCTCATATAAATCAAAAAAATTTTTTTCTTTTGGAAGAAACATTTTCAGCGATAATTATTTTTTTATTGTAATGGTTTTGTTTCCCTAAGGCAAATTTTTCTTAAAATAGAGATTCGCCTAATTAAGCCTAACCAAAACTTAGAGGAATTAATTAATTCTTTAGTCTCACAAGTAGACTGAACTTTGTCGGAGCGGGGGGAATCGAACCCCCGACCTCTGGCCCCCCATGCCAGCGCACTACCACTGTGCTACGCTCCGCCTATTTTTATTATAAGATAAATTACAAAAAACAACTAGCTCACAACTAGTTTCAATTGAATTAAGAATTTTATCCGAGTTTTTTAAAAATTGTTTTTTTACATTTGGCACAGACTTTTATCCTTTTACCAGATGGCAAAGTTACCCATTGTAAATTTGGGTATTTCACTTTTTTTGAGGGGTTGTATCGAGACATCAATTTTTTATATTTTTGTCCGATATCTGGTTTTTTCCCACAAATTTCACAAACTCTTGCCATAACTTTGAATTAATTATTTGAAGAACCAAGAACCACATTCCAAGCACCAAACAAAAGTTTAAAAATCGAGTTCAAAAATAAAATAAAAAATGGTGTATATTTGGAATTTGGTTTTTGGTTCTTGATACTTTCTTTATATATCTTGTTTTTTTTGATTTGGCAAGTGATTTTGTTATAATAGGAAAATAATTTAGAAATTTCGATACAGCAAAATTTCAGCTTATGGATATTTTGACAATAATAATTTTAATCATCATTTTACTATTCTCGGTTATTTTTCATGAAATAGCTCATGGTTGGATGGCTTATTTTTTGGGTGATCCAACTGCAAAAAATGCTGGCAGGCTTACTTTAAATCCTGCAAAACATATTGATCCAATTGGTACAATTTTTCTGCCCTTAATGCTCTTAATTATCACAATGGGTAGAGGTCCTGTTTTTGGTTGGGCAAAACCTGTTCCTATTAATCCTTTTAATTTTAAAGATAAAAAATATGATCCAGCAAAAGTTGCTGCAGCCGGCCCGATTTCAAATATTATTCTTGCCATCATTTTTGGACTGACTTTAAGATTTGCTCACACTTTTTTGCCTTATCAGACAAGTTTGATTTTTCTTTATATCGTCCAGATCAATCTTCTTTTGGCGATTTTTAATTTATTACCTATTCCTCCTTTGGATGGTTCACATATTTTATTTGCATTTTTCCCGCTTGATCCAAAAACAAGATTTTTCATTTTACAATATGGAATTTTTATTTTAATATTTTTTATTTTCTTTTTTGGAGGATACATTTTCGCCTTCGTTGACTTTTTAACTCGATATCTAACTGGTTTTATTTGACAGGAAATTAATTTTTTGTTATCAAAGAATTTAAGCGCTTGGCGCTTTATTATTTTTCTTGGTATTTGGTAATCTAAAAATATGCCAACATTTCATCAACTAATCAAAAAAGGAAGAGAAAAACCAAAAAAGAAAAGCAAGGCTCCTGCTTTGAGCTTTGGCTTTAATACTTTAAAAAATAGACCGGTTGATTACCCCTCTCCCTTTAAAAGAGGAGTTGTCTTGAAAGTTTTTACTGTAACACCCAAGAAACCAAATTCAGCCCTAAGAAAAGTTTGCCGCGTTAGGTTGTCAAATGGTATGGAGGTTACTGCTTATATTCCAGGAGAAGGGCATAATATTCAAGAACACTCAATTGTGTTAATAAAAGGAGGTAAGATAAAAGACTTGCCAGGTATTCGCTATAAAGTTGTAAGAGGGGCTTTAGATGTAGCAGGAGTTGAAGGAAGGAAACAATCGAGGTCAAAATATGGAACAAAGAAACCCTCGTAATAATCAAAGATTAATCTCTAATTCATGGGGAAAAAAAGAAGAAAAATTAAAAGAAGAGAGTTAGAGCCGGATCCAAAATACGGAAGTGCTTTGGTAACAAAGCTTATTAATTATGTAATGAGAAAAGGTAAAAAATCTTTGGCAAGACAAATAGTTTATGACGCTTTTGATATTATTAAAGAGAAATTAAACAAAGACCCGCTCGAAGTGTTTGAAGGAGCGCTTAAAAACGCTGGTCCAATACTTGAGGTAAGGCCTCGCAGAATTGGTGGAGCTACTTATCAAGTTCCAATGGAGGTAAAAGAACATAGACGCATAGCTTTAGCTTTACGCTGGATAGTTGAAGCAGCAAGGAGCAAGAAAGGTAAGCCTATGGAAGAGAAATTAGCTCAGGAATTGATAGATGCATATAACAACACTGGCTCTGCGGTAAAGAAAAAAGAAAATATGCATAAGATGGGAGAAGCTAATAAAGCCTTCGCACATTATGCATGGTAAACACGAAATTTCGAAATATCGAAATTTCGAAATATCGAAATTATGAGATTATATCCTATTGAAAAATACAGAAACATCGGAATTATTGCCCATATTGATGCCGGCAAAACCACAGTTACCGAGCGTGTGTTGTTTTACACTGGAATTTCTCACAAGATAGGAGAGGTACATGAGGGACAGGCAATTATGGATTGGATGGAACAAGAAAAAGAAAGAGGTATTACAATCACTGCGGCTGCCACAACCTGTTTTTGGATTCCAATTGAAGAAAGCCAAAAACTGTTGGGAGGTAAGACATTTTTAGAGGTAGACCCAAATGAAAGAAAGAAGCTTGAATATCGAATTAATATTATTGATACTCCCGGTCACATTGATTTTACCGCAGAAGTACAGAGATCTTTAAGAGTTTTAGATGGGGCAATTGTTGTATTTGATGGGGTAGCAGGAGTTGAGGCACAATCTGAAACTGTTTGGCGTCAGGCAGATAAATTTAAAGTCCCAAGGATTTGCTTCATAAACAAATTGGATAGAATAGGGGCTTCTTTTGAAAAAAGTCTCCAATCAATCTGGGACAAACTTACCAAGAACGCTGTAGCAATTCAGATTCCAATAGGAGAAGAGGCAAACCATGAGGGAGTGATAGATTTAATTACTATGAAAAGTTACCGGTTTGAAGGAGATCACGGAGAAAAAGTTGTAATTGGAGAGATTCCAGATGAGTTAAAGGAGAAGGCAGCCCAGTGGCGAGATAAGATGTTAGAAAAAATAGCATCAGAGGATCATTTGCTTTTAGAAAAATATTTAGAAGGGAAAGAGATAACACCAGAAGAGATAAGAGAGAGTTTAAGAAAAAGCGTCATTAACTATAAATTAGTGCCCGTTTTATGTGGAGCTGCCCTGAGAAATAAGGGCATCCAACCTCTTTTGGATGCAGTCATTTATTATCTTCCTTCTCCAGTAGATCTTCCTCCAATTCAAGGACAAGACCCAAGAACCGGAGAGACTATTGAAAGAAAACCAGATGACAATGAACCATTTTCTGCTTTAGCCTTTAAAATAGCAACCGATCCTTATGTGGGAACATTGACTTATTTTAGGGTGTATTCGGGCACTCTAAAAAGTGGAGAGGCTGTGCTTAATACGGCAACACAAGAGAAAATAAGAATTGGAAGAATCGTAAGAATGCATGCAAATCATAGAGAAGAAATTGATCAGGTTTTTGCAGGAGATTTAGCTGCCGCGGTAGGGTTAAAAGGAGTAAAAACTGGGCACACTCTTTGTGATGTAAATCATCCTATAGTTTTAGAAGAAATTACTTTCCCTGAACCGGTAATTTCTATAAGAATTGAGCCAAAAACAAGGGCAGACCAAGAGAAGTTATCATTGGCTCTTAAAAAACTTGCCGAAGAAGACCCCACTTTCAGGGTTAAGACAGATGAAGAAACCGGAGAGACGATAATTTCTGGAATGGGAGAGCTTCATTTGGAAATTATTGTTGATAGATTAAAAAGAGAGTTTAAAGTAGATGCTAATGTTGGCAGACCTCAGGTAGCTTATAAAGAAACAATTTTACAGACGGCAGAAGCAGAAGGAAAATATATAAGACAAAGCGGAGGAAGGGGACAATATGGACATGTTTGGTTAAAAGTAGAGCCACTTAAAAGGGGAGAGGGGTATAAATTTGTAGATGAGATAAAAGGAGGAATTATTCCAAAAGAATTTATTCCTGCGGTTGAAAAAGGAGTTAAAGAGGCTATGGAAGAAGGAGTTTTAGCTGGTTATCCCTTGGTAGATATGCAGGTTACTCTTTATGACGGGTCTTTTCATGAGGTAGACTCTTCCGAGGCTGCTTTTAAGATTGCTGGCTCAATAGCTCTAAAAGAAGCTGCCAAAAAAGCAAAACCCATTTTGTTAGAGCCGATAATGAGATTGGAGGTAACAGTACCGCCGGAATATTTTGGTGATGTCATAGGAGACTTAAATTCAAAAAGAGGCAAGATATTAGAGACTTTTGATAGGAGCAATGTAAAGGTAATTGAAGCACATGTTCCTTTAGCAGAGATGTTTGGCTATGCAACCACCTTAAGGTCATTGACTCAGGGCAGAGGTTCATTTACTATGGAATTTGACCATTATGAAAAGGTACCCGAGAATATCGCTCAGGAAATTGTCGAAGGAAAAAGGTAAAAAGACTTGCAAAAATAAAATAAATGATTAAAATTCGTATATAGCTTTAATTCAAAACTATGGATTTGCGTTTAATTAAAAAACTATTAGAAAGAGGAAAAGCAAAAATAATCATTGTTGAGGACGGAAAGCCTACAATGGTAATTTCTTCAATTGATGAATATTTAGATCAAGTAGACATTAAAGAAGGGAGCGATAATCCGGGGATAAAAGAACAGCAAAGCGAGTCAAAAGAGACAAGAAAAGAAGAAGAAACCATTCTTCTACCTGAGGAACAAAAACACGAAGAATCAAAAGGTCTCACCATTGATGATTTACCACTTTAATGCTATATTAAAATAAAAATTCATTTAAAGGTTGACTTTTTACAATAAAACAATTAACTTCTAAAAATTAAAAATAAAAGCAAAAATATGGCAGAGAAAGAAAAATTTGAAAGAACAAAACCACATCTTAATGTTGGTACAATCGGCCATGTTGATCATGGAAAAACTACTTTAACCGCCGCCATTTTGAAAGTCTTGAAGCTGAAAGGATTGAAAGCTTCGGAGAAAACAGTTGAACAGATTGATTCAGCACCTGAGGAAAAGGCAAGAGGTCTTACAATTAACATTTGTCATGTTGAGTACGAAACAGAAAAGAGACACTATGCGCACATTGATTGCCCCGGCCACGCTGACTACATCAAAAATATGATTACAGGAGCGGCACAGATGGACGGGGCAATTTTAGTGGTATCTGCAGTTGATGGTCCGATGCCTCAAACAAGAGAACATATTCTTTTGGCAAGACAGGTTGGAGTGCCAGCAATGGTTGTATTTTTAAATAAATGTGATGCAGTTGAGGACCCCGAAATGATTGATCTAGTCGAATCGGAAGTCAGGGAACTTCTGAAAAAATATGATTTTCCTGGAGACGAAGTACCTGTTATCAGGGGTTCAGCGTTAAAAGCTTTGGAGGCTCAATCAGCAGATGATGAGGCAGCAAAGCCAATTTTAGAATTAGTAAAGGCCTTGGATGAGTATATTCCAGAGCCTGTGAGAGAAGTAGATAAGCCATTTTTGATGGCAATTGAGGATGTATTCTCAATTGAAGGTAGAGGTACAGTAGTTACCGGAAGAGTTGAGAGAGGAATAATTAAACCTGGTGATGAAGTAGAGATTGTTGGTTTAAGAGAAACCCAGAAAACAACAGCAGTAAGTTTGGAGATGTTTAACAAGACCCTAGATGAAGCAAGAGCAGGTGACAATATTGGTATTCTTTTAAGAGGCCTTAAGAAAGAAGATGTAGAAAGAGGACAAGTTGTTGCTAAACCTGGCACAATTACTCCTCATACGGAATTTGAGGCAGAGGTGTATGTTTTAACAAAAGAAGAAGGAGGCAGACATACACCATTTTTCTCTGGATATAAGCCACAGTTCTACATTAGAACTGCTGACGTGACGGGTGAGGTAACTTTGCCTGAGGGCACCGAGATGGTGATGCCAGGAGATACTGTAAATTTAAAAATTAAACTTATCCAGCCAGTTGCAATTGAAGAGAAGCAGAGATTTGCTATTAGAGAAGGCGGAAAAACAGTTGGGGCAGGTGTTGTTACCAAAATCATCAAATAAAATTAAATTAATCTTTTAAGCGAAATACGAGAATGGAAAGTAAGAAAGCTAAGGTAAATCAGGAAGCTACAAAGACAAGAATTCGCATAAAACTGCGAGCATACGATTATAAAGTGTTAGATAAAAGTGCTCGCCAGATAGTAGAGACCGCTATAAGATACGGGGCGCAGGTTTCTGGCCCGGTTCCTTTGCCTACAGAAATTCATAAGTATACGGTAAATCGATCAACGTTTGTACATAAGGACGCCAGAGAACAGTTTGAAATAAGGGTACATAAAAGACTAATAGATATTTATAATCCGCCTCAGAAGCTTATTGAAGCATTGGGAGATTTAAATTTGCCAAGCGGAGTGGATGTTCAGATCAAAATGTAAATTTTATGGAAAAACTGAAAAAAAATTAAAACAAGAAAAGACAAATAAGCCTTTTGAAATACCGGGCTTAGCCCGGTATTTCATTGAAAAATGAATAAGAAATAGAGCTTAGAAAGTAAGTTAAAGAGACGTTTGGAAGGCGATTTGAGAAAGTCTTCTGCAGGCAGGAGTTCGGCAACAAAGTTTCAAAGTACCGGCTTCCGAACCCCAGCAAACCGCTCGGAAAGCAATTTTTAGGATACGCTCGTCCCCCAGCGAGGGACTCGCTCAAGTCCTCGGCAAAATTTCCTCCCACATAAATTTATGTGGGGGGAACCATGCAATTTTGCCTGCGGATGCTCTTAAAAATTGCTTTCCTCGCTTACACTTTTATTTGCAACAACATGACAGCATTCATTTTGGGAAAAAAATTAAAAATGGGTCAGATTTGGAAAGAAGGAAAAGTAGTTCCGGTGACTTTAATTGAGGCAGGACCTTGTGTGGTTACTCAGATTAAAACTGAAGAAAAAGACGGATACAAAGCAGTTCAAATTGGGTTTGAGAAAATTGAGAAAGAAAAAAAGATTAAAAAAACCCAGAAGGATAAACCCTACAAATATTTAAAAGAATTCAAAACAGATGGAATTGAAAAATTTAAAGTAGGAGATATAATTGATGTTTCTCAATTTCAAGTAGGGGAGAAGGTCAAAATTTCAGGCATGTCAAAAGGGAAAGGATTTCAAGGAGTTGTAAAAAGATGGGGGTTTTCTGGAAGAAACAAAACTCATGGAGTAAAACATGAGGAAAGAAAACCAGGTTCAATTGGTTCAGCATTCCCGCAAAGAGTAATAAAAGGAAAGAAAATGCCAGGAAGAATGGGAAGTGAGAGAGTAACAATTAAAAACTTAGAAATCATTGATATTGATAAAGACAAAAATTTACTTGTGATAAAAGGAGGAGTACCGGGCAGAAAAGGAACACTTTTGGAGATTCAAAGTTTAAAATGAAAAAATTTTCAATTTTTAACTTTGAATTTTAAATTTTTTCATGAAGGTTAAAGTTTACAATCAAAAAGGGGAAGAGGTAGGAACAGCAAATTTGCCAAAAGAAATTTTTGAAAGAGAGATAAATCCTGACTTGGTTCATCAGGTAGCCGTTTCAATGATGGCAAATCAAAGAAAGGCCTGGGCACATACAAAAGATAGGGGTGAAGTAAGAGGAGGGGGAAGGAAACCCTGGCCTCAGAAAGGTACCGGCAGAGCAAGACATGGTTCAATTAGATCCCCTATTTGGGTAGGTGGAGGTGTAGCTCATGGGCCGAGAAAAGAAAAAAAATACAAGAAAAAGATCCCAAAGAAAATGAAAAGGCAAGCTTTGTTTTGTGTTCTCTCTGGGAAACTGAAAGATAAAGAGTTGTTTGTGTTGGATCAATTGGAGCTTAAGGAGCCAAAAACAAAACTTATGGCAGAGGTTATCAAAAACTTAAGAGAAAAATTGTTAAAAAAAGGCAGGGTTCTTATTGCCTTACCGCAAAAGAATGAGACAATTGAAAGAGCCACCAGAAATTTACCTAATGTCGACACGATAGAAGCAAGAAATTTGAATGTTTTGGATTTACTTAATCACAAATACTTGATTTTATTAAAGGATTCTGTCAAGGTAATCAAAGATACATTTTTAAAATAACCATGACACCATTTAAATTTTTAAAAAGAAAAAAAGAAGAAAAAGAACCCAAAAAACCGGAGGCAACTGAGAAGACAAAAGAGATAACAAAAGAGAAGAAAGAAGTAAAAGAAGCAGAAATGGAGGTTGTAAAAGAGAGACCGAAAAAGTCAGGGAGAGGAGAAACAAAAGCAACAACGGCATGGCGATATATTGTAGCGCCTCATATTACAGAAAAGGCAACTTTGCTTGCAGAGAAAGATAATCAGTATGTGTTTAAAGTAGCTGAAGATGCCAACAAAATAGAAATCAAAAAAGCAATTGAAGGGCTTTATGGAGTAAAGGTTGAGAAGGTGAGGATTATAAAAGTGCCCAAGAAAAGAAGAAGACGGGGTAGGATTGAGGGGTGGAGAAAAGGATATAAAAAGGCGATAGTGAAGATTAAAGAGGGTCAGAAAATTGAGATTTTACCAAGATAAATATGGCAAAAAAATCGGCAAAACAAATACTAACCAAGAAAGAGCCTGAGAAAGCTTTGCTTTTACCATTGAAAAAAACAGGAGGTAGAAATGCACAAGGCCGAATTACCGTAAGGCATAGAGGTGGAGGAGTAAAAAGAATGTACCGAATTATTAATTTTGGACAAGAAAAGATGAATATCCCCGGGAAAGTAGTTGCGTTAGAATATGATCCAAATAGAACTGCATATATTGCCTTAATAGAATATCAAGATGGTCAAAAAGGTTATATTTTAGCGCCTCAGGGATTAAAAGTTGGAGATGAAATTATTTGTGCTGAGAAAGAGGAAATTAAACCCGGAAATAGAATGAAGCTTAAGAACATTCCTGTGGGGACAGAAGTTCATAATATTGAGATCGTGCCAGGACAGAAAGGGAAGCTTGTCAGATCTGCAGGCACCTCCGCGAGGGTATTAGCCCACGAGGGAAAATATACTCACCTTTTAATGCCCTCTAAAGAAATACGAAAAATTCATTCAGAATGTTTTGCCTCCATTGGGACAGTTTCTCATCCAGAGCATAGATTTGAGAAGATTAAAAAAGCAGGGATAAAGAGATTAATGGGTATTCGGCCGACGGTTCGAGGGTCAGCTATGAGTCCGAAAGATCATCCTCATGGCGGGGGAGAAGGAAGAGCTGGTATCGGAATGCCAATGCCAAAGACTCCTTGGGGTAAACCAGCAAGAGGAGTAAAGACAAGAAGAAGGAAGCATACAGATAAATTTATTATTCAAAGAAGAAAAAAATGAAAGGTCCTAAGCACCAACTCCTAAACTCTAAACAAGTCCAAATGACAAAAATTCAAAACATTTTATTTTGAAATTCGAATTTTGAATTTGTTTAGGATTTAGATATTAGAATTTAGAATTTCGAAAATTATGGCAAGATCGCTGAAAAAAGGTCCATATATTGATCAAAAATTATTGAAGAAGATAAAAAAGGTTAAGCCCGACGATAAGGTGGTTATTAAAACCTGGGCAAGAGATTGCACCATCATTCCTGAGATGGTTGGTTATACCTTTGGAGTACATAATGGGAAAGATTTTATTCCTGTTAAAGTAACAGAAGAAATGGTAGGACACAAGCTTGGTGAATTTGCGCCCACGACAAAGTTTATAAGGCACGGTGGAAAGATGCAGAGAGAATTGGAAGCAAAGGCTAAAGAAAGAGAAAAAGAAAAAATGCAAGAATAATATATGCCGGAAGTTGTCGCAAAATTAAGACGTCTAAGGATTGCTCCGCGAAAAGTAAGGCTAGTAGCAGATTTAATAAGAAAAAAGTCGGTCAATGAAGCGCTGGCGATTTTGGATTTTACAAGAAAGAAAGCCGCCCGGCCTTTAAAAAAATTGTTAAATTCTGCAATTGCCAACGCAAAAAACAATTTCCAGCTTGATCCATCAAAGCTTTATATTTCCAAAATCACCGTTGATGAAGGTCCAAAATACAAACGATGGATGCCAAGAGCAAGAGGAAGAGCAGATTTGATTTTAAAGAGAACAAGCCACATTACTCTTGTTCTTTCAGAACAAGGTAAATCCCAAGTCCCAAAATCTGATGCCCAAAAAAACAAAAAATAAAAATAATAAATTTAAAAGCGAAAAAGAAGAGCAATAATTTTTCATTAATACTATGGCTCATAAAGCGCATCCAAAAGGATTAAGGCTAGGATATACCGAAAGTTGGGATTCAAGATGGTTCAGTAATAAGGATTTCTCTAAATATTTAGAGGAGGACTTTATTATTCGCGAATTTTTAACAAAAAAATTAAAAGATGCTGCCTTGTCAAAAATAGAAATTGAAAGGTCTCCAGGTAAAATGTTAATTTTAATACATACCGCCCGACCCGGGTTAATTATTGGAAGAGGAGGTAGGGGAGTAGAAGAGTTGCAAAAAGCTGTTTTGAGAGAGATCTTAAAAAAGAGTCCTCTTAAGGACGAAAAAAGGCAGGTTCAACTGGAAATAAAAGAAGTAAGAAACCCATGGATTGATGCGAATTTAGTTGCCCAATGGGTTGCTCAAAGATTAGAGAAAAGAATTCCTTATAGAAGAGTTTTAAAACAAGCTTTAGACAAGGTAACAAGCTATAAGGAGGTAGAGGGGGCCAAAATCGAGGTTTCAGGTAGGTTAAATGGTGTGACGATTGCAAGAAGAGAGTGGTTGCAAAAAGGAAAATTACCCCGACAGACCTTAAGAGCAGATATTGATTATGGTTTTGCTCAAGCCTTTTGTAGTTATGGAGTAATTGGTGTGAAGGTTTGGATTTACAAAGGAGAGAAGTTTGAATAGTAAAAACTCAAAGCGCAAAGCTCAAAACTCAAAGCTACAACTTAAAACTCAAAACTTAAAACTAATGAAGTTTCAACAAAAGAAAAAATTAAATAATAAAAAAATTAAACTTATTCAGCTTTGACTTTTGCGCTTTGACTTTTGAGCTTATTATCATGCTTCAGCCAAGAAAGGTCAAACATAAAAAAATGCAGAAAGGTCGCTCAAAAGGAGTAGAAACCCGGGGAACAACTCTTGCCTTCGGGAGTTTTGGTTTAAAGTCAATGGATACAAAATGGATTGCCGCTAGACAAATTGAAGCAGCAAGGCGAGCAATTATTAGATATTTGAAAAAAGGTGGCAAGCTGTGGATTAGAATTTTTCCTGATAAACCAGTTACTTCAAAGGGTACGGAAGTGCCAATGGGGGGAGGAAAAGGCAGTGTAAGCCATTATGTTTTTCCTGTGAAACCTGGTAGAATCATTTTTGAACTTGCAGGAGTGGATGAGGAAACTGCAAAAGAGGCTTTCAAGAAAGCAAGCGCAAAGTTGCCAATAAAGACTAAATTTGTCAAAAGACAATGAAGGCAAAAGAATTAAGACAAAAAACTATTGAGGATCTAAGGAAACTTGAAAGGGAATTAAGAGAAAGGCTAAGAGGGTTGAGGTTTGATCTTGCTTCAGGTAAGGTGAAGAATGTGAGGGAGCTTAGAGAGGTTAAAAAAGATATTGCCCGCATTTTGACAGTGATTAGGGAGAAAGAAAAACAACAATAATAATAGTTTATAAAGCTATGCCAAAAAAACGATTACAAGGTGTTGTTGTTTCAGACAAAATGCAAAAAACAGTGGTTGTAAGGGTGGAAAGGCAAAAGTTTCACCCCAAATTTAAAGTTTATTATAAAGTGCATAAGAAGTATAAAGCGCATGATGAACAAAACAAATGTAAAGTAGGAGATTGGGTTGTTATCGAGGAGACAAGACCTTTATCAAAAGAAAAAAGATGGCAAGTGGTTGAAGTATTAAAGCAGACCCAAACTAAAGAGGAAACTGAAGAAAAAGAAAACACAGAGAAAGAGAATGAAGGAAAGCCAGAGGAAGTAAAACAAAATAATATTTAAAGCTTGAGATATGATTCAGGCTCAATCAAAATTAAAAGTTGCTGATAATACTGGGGCCAAGATAGTCCAGTGTATTAGAGTGTTGGGTGGAAGTCAGAGGAGATATGGTGAAATTGGGGACATTATTGTTGCGGCAGTCAAAAAGGCAGAGCCCGGTAAGATAGTAAAAACTCATGATGTGGTCAGAGCGGTTATTGTAAGGCAAAGACAACCTTTTAGAAGAAAGGACGGTTCCTATATTAGATTTGATGAAAATGCTTGTGTAATTCTGGACGGAAAGACTAAAAACCCAAAAGGGGGAAGAATTATCGGACCTATACCAAGAGAATTAAAAGAAAAAGGTTTTGATAAAATTGCTTCTTTAGCCGAGGAGTTGATATAAATGACCAACAATTAATGGTAAGTTGCCATTTAAACTTATGAAGATGAGAATCAAAAAAGGTGATATGGTAATGGTAATTTCGGGAGATGATAAAGGAAGGAAGGGTAAGGTAATTAAAGTAATGCCCAAAAAACAAAGGGTTTTGGTTGAGGGTTTAAATATTCAAAAGAAACATCAAAAACCAAGAAGGGAAGGAGAAAAAGGACAGATTGTTGAGAAACCTGGACCGATTCATATTTCCAATGTTAAACTCATATGTCCAAGGTGTGGAAAAGCAACGCGGGTTGCAAGAAAGATAATTGAAGGGAAAAAATATAGAGTTTGTAAGAAATGTGGACAGACAATATGAGAAAAGCGCAAAACTCGAAACTCAAAAGTCAAAATTAAAGATTAAATAACAATGAGGTTACAGGAAAAATATAAAAAAGAGGTGGTTCCGGCGATGATGAAGAAGTTCAATTATAAAAGCCCAATGGCGGTACCAAAAATTGAGAAGGTAATTATAAATACCGGCTTTGGTAGATTGGTGGCACAGAAAACAAGACAAGAGAGGGAAAAAATTTATCAAGAAATTCTAAACGATTTAGCTTTAATTTGTGGGCAGAGACCAGTTCTAACTTTGGCCAGAAAGTCAGTTTCTGGTTTCAAAATAAGGAAAGGAATGCCAATAGGAGCAAAGGTTACTTTAAGAAAAAAAAGGATGTATGATTTTTTGGAGAGGTTAATTCATATTGCGCTACCAAGAACAAGAGACTTTAAGGGCATTGATCCCAAATCTATAGATAAGCAAGGCAATTTGACAATTGGAGTAAAGGAGCATATTGTATTTCCTGAGGTTGCATCAGAATCTGTGGGCAGGATTTTTGGCTTTGAGATTACAATAGTGACCAATGCTAAAACAAGAGAGGAGGCAGAGGAGTTATTTCGATTATTAGGTTTTCCTCTTAAGTGAAATCGATATATCGATATTTCGAAATGTCGATATATCGAAATGTCGAGTATGCCAACAAAAGCACAGATTGTAAAATCAAAAAAACCACCCAAATTTAAAACTCGCGTTGTTCGAAGATGTTTTAGATGTGGCAGAAAAAGAGGCTATTTACGCAAATTTGGCTTATGCCGCATTTGTTTTAGAGAATTGGCACGTAAAGGTCTTATTCCTGGTATAAGAAAGTCA
This sequence comes from bacterium, assembly GCA_021163545.1. Classification (GTDB taxonomy): domain Bacteria; phylum Patescibacteriota; class Minisyncoccia; order Minisyncoccales; family PEYH01; genus JAGGTU01. The sequence continues at coordinate 15,977 of JAGGTU010000020.1, forward strand.
AGTTGGTAAAACTATGGTAATGACTGACCCAATTGCCGACATGTTAATAAGAATCAAAAATGCTCAGGCCGTAAAGCACAAAACGGTTGATATTCCTTATTCTAAGTTCAAATATCAAATTGCAAACATCTTATTAAAAGAAGGCTTTATTGAAAAGATCGAGCGTAAATTTAGAAAAGAGAAAAAAATTCTGAGAATATTTCTGAAATACAAAGATAATGAACCTATGATCCAAGGCACAAAAAGAATTTCCAAACCATCAAGAAGAGTATATTTACCATATAAGAAAATTAAACCACCAAAAGGTGGTTATGGAATAGCTATCATTTCAACATCACAAGGCTTGATGACAGCAAAAGAAGCACGAAAAAGAAAATTGGGAGGAGAAGTAATTTGTGAGGTATGGTAGTAAAAACTCAAAGCGCAAAGCTCAAAACTCAAAGCTACAACTTAAA
>JAGGTU010000023.1 GCA_021163545.1 bacterium
CCCGGGGTATGTCTTGTTAACTTTATACATTGGACATTCTGAATAATCCCAAATCCGCTGATACAAGTATTTGCCCTAAATTGTGGATTAGGAATTCTTCTACTTGGATTTCCTTCGCAGTTTGGGTTTTCATAAAACTCTATTAAGATATCTTCATCACTTTCAAAAGTCCAAATGGATTGAACAGAGATGCTTTCATTGGCCAACCTTTTTACATCAAAAACCTTTTCATATCTTATATCCTCAGGCAAAGGTTGTAATACGCCCGGAAGTCCATTTGCCCCATTCCCGCAGTCTTGATCCGAATAAACAATAATTCCCTGACCAACCCCTCGAATCATTGGAGGCGTAAACGTTGTTAATTGTGGGTTTATTTCGTTTAAGAAAACAAAACTTCCTAGAAGAATAAGGAAACCAATTATTCCATAGAGAATTCTCTCTCTTGCATCAGCCATCTGAGCGGGATTGCCTGCGGAGATAAGAAACTGTAATCCTCCCCAGATTAAGGCAATAAGACAAATTACACCACCAAGAGCAATAGCGGCGGTGTAAATATATCGAAAATACCCGGCGATATCTGTTTGTCCAGTTGGGGGAGATACTCCGGGCACAATAACCGGATAGGTTACCTCAGGTGTTCTTTGAGCAAAAGCAAAATTTAAGGCGATAAACAACCCAAGAATTAAAATAATAAGCAACTTCTTTTTCATAATCATCTATATTATAATTATAATCATTCTTTCTTTACACAGCAATAAAAATCACTGGCTAAATCATAATCAATAAACCAGTTTTCATCATAAGAGTAGCAATTTAAAGGGACTCGTTTTTTAAAAATTCGGGAGTCAAAATACGAACACTCCAAGGGCGGATCAGGAGGACACATTTCATAGGAAATATGGGCCCTTTCTTTTGCCTCTCGCCAGTCTTCTAATAACATATAACTACCCCCCGCTTGAGTATAATATTTTTGAGCCTCTTCAAAGAAAAGTTGACAGTCTGTGAGACTGTATTTTCCTCCCACTATTAGAGGTCCTACTTTTTGAGTTGTTTCCACATTTTCTATTTCTTGTAAGTCAACCAAATGCCGGTTGGTATTTATTCTAACAAGCCAATCTGCGACTCCCGAGTGAGCAAACTCTTCAAGGATTCTTGAGAGTTCTCTAATATAATAGGAAAACATTTTAAAATCCCTTGTTCGATTAAGCAATTTTTTGATTTCTATTAGTTTCTCTACTAAGATGTAATCTCTCTCCTCTAACTTATCTTTTACAAGTTCCCCTTCCTCTCTGCAGTTTGCATCATCATCTTTACAACAAAGATCTTTACCAATCGGCACTCTCTCTCCTGCTTTTGGATGGCCATCTGGGTGTTGGGGATCCTTTTCCGGATATACTGAGTTAAGTTTATAAAAAGATTCGTAGATTCCGTAAGTTCGTTCCGGTTGTATTTGAAGAGCATCATTATTTCCGCCTTTTGCTTCCAATATAGCGTCGTAAAGATTGTTTATTTGTTGGGTTGCTAATAAAATCTGCGCCCATCTTGTAATGATTTCAGGCAAAGGACAGGGCATTCCAGTACAATAACATATATGAGCGACATCCACATCTCCTATTGGTGTCGGAAGCGATATTTCAAAACAGTGACTTTCACATTCTTCATCGCACATTCCACATTCATCTTCGCTTGTAAGATCAATTAGATCATCACTCAACTCAAAAGTTTTTTTTGCAAGTTCAATTTGTTCATACAAAGAGTCAATAATAAAATGTCCTTTTTGGTAAATATTCTTTAATTCTCTTAAAATATCTTCTGTCAATTGAATCGCCTCATCCATTGTCTTTCCAACGGGAATTTCGGCTATTAAGTGACAGGGAACTTCAACTTCTTTTTCGGGAGCCGAAGTTTTCTTTTCTTTTTCTTGAGCAAAAACCACATTCTCTGGCATATTTCGCGGAAGAAACCCGGAAGTAGAAGGACGAAAGAATGTAGCGGGATCATCTGATGATCGAAGACCTGGTTCAAGATTAAAGGGAAGAATTTCCCAAGGAAATTCTTTAATTTGGAGTTCGGCTTTAACACGATAAAATTGAGAGAGAGTAAGGGTGGGATAAACGGATGATGGAAAATAATGTGGATTGAGGATATGTTTTATATATCTTAAATGGGAATATATTTCTTCCAATTGGTTGATGTTAGTTTCAACATCTCTTTGAGGAGGGTCAGTTATAGGAGACACAGTTCCTTTGTTTTCAACAGAAGCCATTAAGTCTATTAATTCTTCAATTTCTTGATATTGTTCCTCCACCTTTTTAAAGTCTTCATCGGAAAATCCGGCTTTCTGCCAATTTTCTTGCCCCTCATTTATGCAAGTTTCAATTTGTTCCCTTAATTTTTTCGCTTCGTCGCTAAAATAATACGATTTATTTTTGTATTCTTCTTTTTTATCATTTTTAACCAACGGTCTCCCTAACTTAGAATCTTTGTTGTCAAGAAATCTTCTAAAATGCTCAGCTAAATATTTAATCTCAGCAATCTTACAGGGGATTGGATATCTTGGGTCCTTGCCATCTCCATAAAATCTGGGGATACTTGGGACCCCGTCTTGTTCCTGCTCTCCTCTTAGAGCATTCATTTTGTCTCTTCCAGGACAAGGATCACCTTCACAAGAATTACAGACCCCGGGGGTACATCCTCCAAGACACCCTAAAAAGTCACCAATAATTTCCATAATATCAATATTGCTTAATAACTCACCAATATCAAACTCAAAAAAGCCTAAAATATCGGAAACATCGGTAATTTGATCGGGGTCTGAGGGTTCCCCTAAAATTGCAGAGGCTATAGCACTTAAACCAAAATCACAAGGACGATCACAATTCAAAAAGCAATTACATTTGATTGCTTCAAGAACCAGTTCCCCGTCGGTATCTTTAAGTTTGTTTTCCATATCTTTAAGGTCTTGAGAAAGAACAACGAGCATATGAGCCACAGGAAGAGTTGTTGTTGCTACTTCGTGAATTCTCTTTAGTCTTCTTCCATGGAGGGCCCCTTGATATTCGGTAGGTCGTTTTCCCTCCTCTTGGAAAAGTGTGGAATAAGAAAGAACCTCTTCAAATGTTTGATCGTATTCTGGAGCATCATAAGCAGGATCTGTAGTGGTGGGAAATCTGATAAAAGAAGAAACTCCAATTTCTGAGGTAATCAATGCACCCATGGGTAGCTCTTCCATCATTACTTTTTGTGTTGGCGGAGAAGGAGAGGGGAGAAGAGATATATCTGGGATTTTTTGGATTGAGAAGCCTGGAAAAAGTACTAGTTGGGGGTTTATCGTGTTAAGAATTAAATAAGAAGAAAATATGATAACTAAGCCGAGTCCTGCTTTAATAATTTGGTCACGACCTATTTTCATTAGTCGCGGACTTCCTCCGGAAAATAAATATCTAACTCCACCCCAGATGAATAGAGTAAAACATAAAAAGCCAGCCAAAATAATGGCAAAGTTATAGATGTATCTTAGATATGAAGGGATTGGTACATTAATGGTTCGAGGAGGGCTTGCTCTAGGAATTGTTGGATAGGTTACCTCAGGTATTCTTTGGGCAAATAAAAAACCTCCAACAAAGAGAAAGCCTACTAGGAAAACAAAGAGCAACAAGATTACTTTATTCTTAATCTTTCCCATCTCTTTAATTTACTTAAACTAAAAATAGTCCAAAAAGGTCCTCCCCCTAAAATAGGGCAAAGTTCGGCAAAGAAAGTGAGCCAAAACCTCTTTTTAATTTTTCCAACCCCCTTCCTTTTTATTAATAATGGAGTTCCCAGACCAATTAATCCGACAATGTCCGGGATGAAAGAAAGAGTTTCTCCGATCTCTTCCTCTCCGCTAAAGGTTAGAAAAAGACAAAATCCGCCAAAAATGTCTAAAAAAATTGAAAGAATAAGGTTTGGCACTTCTTCCATACTCCCGCAGTTATAGCTGTTTCTCTTTTAATTTTTTCATTTGTTTGATTTTAACCACTTCTTCTGGAGCGGTAGTAATTAACTGATGTTCTGCGTATGAAGAGACAACCCTAATTGCTACATGTTTCTCGCCTGCAAAAAAGATACCTTCGCCAATTGGTGCTTCCAATAAAAGATATTTTTCTTCATCAGTTAAATTAAAGGTTTTTTGGACAACATCTATTGTAGCCGGAGATTGTTTCATTAAAAGTTGCAATGAAGAGTTTGTAATAATTGGCTGTCCATATTCAGATTTCATAAAATCATTTACATCCTGAGTGATTGTTGTTGTTCCAAGCCAATATTTTCTTCCTCTTTTTACGATTCCAAACAAAAATGAGGCCGAATCCTCAGATTGCATTAACCACCAAGCCTCATCAATGACAAGAATTCTCTTTTTCATCTCTCTTTTTATTGTGTTCCAAATATAGCGCATAATTATATACATTGCCATTGGTCTGAGTTCTGTTTCTAAGTTTCTAATGCCAAAGACAACCATTTGTTTATTCATAGTGATATTTGTTGGATAGTTGAAAAATCCGGCATAGACTCCTTTTGTAAATTTCCTAAGTTTTCTTGTTAAACTTTCCGCTCCTTCCATTGTTTCCAAAACTGCTTCCAGGTCTGATAAAAGGGGAATTCTTTCTTTCCATAAAGCAGGATCCGTTTCCGGTGTTATATCCCTTGCAGCATATGTTTCTGAAATTGCCTGGTCAATTAGAGCATCTTCTTCCGGAGTTAACCCTCCAAGCATCACCCTCATTAATCCTACGAGGTTAATGATATTTGACCTAAAAACATCCTCCGGAGTTTCGTCTTCTGCCGGCAGAGGGAGATCAAAAGGATTTATATGATTTGGAGATTTTAAAGAAATATCATAAAAAGCCCCTCCAACTGCATCACACAAAAATTTATATTCATTTTCGGGATCAATGACGATTACATCTACTCCAAGCATTAGATACCTTAAGATCTCTAATTTGACCGCATAACTTTTTCCCCCACCTGACTTGCCAAAAACAACCATGTTAGCATTTTCCAAGGTGAATCTGTCAAACAAAACTAAAGAATTATTATGTTGATTTATTCCATAGAGAATTCCTTCGTTTGAACTTAAATCAAAAGAAATAAAAGGAAACATTGTTGAAAGAGGGCTTGTATTCATTGGGGTATGAACTTGCAGACGATCAACTCCATAGGGAGAAGTAGAGGTAAAACCTTTATCTTGCTGATATAAGGCAGGCTTGATATAAACAAGTTTTGATTCTAAAAGAGAACGCAGAGTTCCCTCAATTTTATCAAGCTCCTTTTTTGTATCAGCATAAATTGTAATATAAAGCCCAACTCTAAACATTCTTTCCTCAGCGGTCTGTAATTTATCTCTTAAGGTTTCAATATCTCTATAAGCTGTCTCAAGCACGGGATCTCTTATTAAGCCCTTTTCTTCTCTTTCCATTATTTCTGACTGAACTTCTGTGAGTTTTTTTCTGAGTTTTTTTAGAACTAATCCTGTATCAATTGGATGCATAAAGATTGAGATATCCATTGGAACATCTAAATTGATCACAGGAGAGAGCCACCCGGTTGAGAGGTATCTCGGAAAGGAAAAGATAAAATAAGTCCGAGCCAAAGTTTTTCCAATTTCAGCATGATCTGGCCCAAACTTCAAAGCAGGAGGAGCAATAATGTCCAAGAGCCCAATAGTTTGAGTTCGGGGAAGAACCTCTTCTTTTTTACCAAATAATTTATCCAAAAAAGGAATCTTCATATTTATTTAATTAATTCAGGAGGAATTTCCGGATAATAGCCAACCCGGGCCTCAGCCGGGTGATATAATGCCCACAAAAGTTCTGCCAATTCTTCAGAGTTTAGAGGGATACTCCATACTCCACACCTTCTTAGACCCAAAGCTAAGAATTCCATTCTTTGGTACAGTTGGCTTTTGCATTTTTGAAACAATTCTTCGGTTAAAACAGGAGCGGTTTTCAGTTTAAACAAAACACCTCCGGCAGCAACGGCACCAGGGCTTTCTGAGAGATAAAACGGGACAATGATATAAAAATGCTTTGTCATAATTGAACTTCCGGCAACCAATTTTTCAATAAACTGCCGGTATTCTCTTGTTTGTGCTTTTAAAAGCTTATTTTCTTGTTTTTCCTCCAACTCTTTTAAGCGATCCAAATATCCTGTAATATTTAATTTTCTTGATTGGACTAAAAACTGACAAGAGAAATCCAAAGAGTTCAGAAAATTCTGAAATTGATAAATAATTGCCTCTTGTTCTTCCCTTGACTTCAGGGCAAAATTCAAAGACGAAACCATCATAACCCCTCTTAAGGTATGGTCCTTTAAAATTAAGACACCTTCTCTTATTTGCTCCACTTCCAAGAAAAATTGTGTAGAGACTGGCATATTATCTGTGAATTTCAATAATATTTACTAATCTCTTCAGCCTGCTTCCCTCGGCTAATTTTAAAGTTGCCTCTGGGGTAGGTGGTTTTTCTTCCTTTTTAGCCACTCTCTTTGGTAAGGTGGGGGGAGGTGTTGTCTGTTGTCTCCAAACAAATATTTTGACCCGAAAGAGATACGAAAAAGCTCTGGCTAATATTGTTGGCACAGGAAACCCTTTTATTTTTCCAAAAGCAAAATAGACTGCAAAAATCATCAGAGGAATGCCTATTAAAATTATTTTAGAAAGCTTCACCCCACTTGCAATCATAATCAGAATAATTAAAAACGGACCTCCAATCCATACCAACTGATGGAAGGTAAAGGGACCGGCAATTTTTGGTTTGATTTCTAAAAATTGAGGTAGAGAATATTCCATGGTTTGGCAGGTTGACTATTTGACAGTTTAACTGGTTGACTATTTGGTAGATTAATAATTAACTCAACCACTCAACTACTTAATCACCTAATAACTCGACCACTTATTCAATAGGTTCTCTATAAATATCTCTTACTTTTGGTTTTTCTTCAACTTCTACCTCTTTTATTTCTTTTTCCTCGGGATGATAAAGTTCTCTTAAATCATCTGCCACCGGATTGAAAATATAATGTTGAATATAGGTGTTTAATTTACTAGCCTTACCTTCATCTAATTTTAATTCTTTTTTAAGCTCTTTTTTTAACTCTTCCGGGGGGAGCAATCCCATGAGAACCTTTCCTACATATTTTGCTACGGTTGCTACTTCATTAATCTCGCAGAGACGACAAATATTCCAAATTGCCTCAGAGGTATCAACAGAAAAAAGAGTCTCTTTGAGGTCGTCTGGTAGAGTTTTATAAATTTTCCAGAGCTCTTCTTTTGAAAGATTGCTTGCCATAAAATTCTATTATCCGAATTAACCACTTTAATTTTAACATAATCTATCAAGGGAGAAAATATATAATTGACATCTCAAATATTTTTTTGTATAATAACAGATAGACTTTCGTAGCTTTACAACAAAAAAAGGAGGTGACTGTCATGAATACTAAGAAGAAAAGCAAAAGCAAGCGGTTTGCAATTCTGATTGGGACATTCCTCGCCTCTGTTTGTTTCCTTGGAACTTCGTTTTATTTGCTTAAGTACCTTCCTGGCTGGGCATTGTTGCCGTTGCTACTGGTTTGGGCTGTCGGTAATTTCGTGGCAATTTACTTTGTTCTTGCACGTGACGATATTCGAGCCGGATTTGC
>JAGGTU010000012.1 GCA_021163545.1 bacterium
CCTTTATCCTCCCCCTCCCCAACGGGGAGGGGAGGATTTAGGAGGGGGTGAGGTGGGTTATCTTTTTTAATATCATTTTTGCTTCTTCTAATTTCAAAATGTAAGCAAAAAGAAAATAAACCAAAGCTCCCACCCCGCCTGCAGAAACAGCCTGTAAAAATACTCCAATCCAACTCTGCATGTTTACAAATTCAGCAACAAAATGAAGAATTAGATACACAAAAACTGACATTAAAATGGAAGAAAAAATGATTTTACAAAATGAAACCCAAATTTGTCTCAGCTGGAAATTTCCTATCTTTTTATAAAGGAAAAATAAAAGCAGACCCAACTGCAATATCCCAGAAATTGAAATAGCCAAAGGAAGGCCTATCACTTTGATATTATCAATTCCTCTTAGTTTTAAAGAAGTTACAAAAAAATTATAAAAAGGATTCTCAAAACCCAACAGCCATACAAATAAAAAAGCAAACATAATATTTAAACTCAGAGAAAATACACTAATAAAAAGCGGCGTCTTTGTATCCTGCAAGGCAAAAAAGGCTCTTGTAAAAAGAGGAATTAAAGAATAAGCAAAAATACCAAAAGCAAACAAACCCAGAGAGCCAGCAGTAAGTCTTGTTGCAAGCCAGTCAAATTTTCCCGTTCCCAAAATTAACCTTATAATTTGAGCCCTTAAAAGAAAAAGTAAAAAACTTAAAGGAATGGTTAAAAATAAAACCCGCCTGCAGGTCAAAGCTAAACTTTGCACAAATTTTTTTCTCTCATTTTCAGCCTCCAAGCGCGCCAAAAAAGGATAAGCAGCCACAGCAAATGAGCCTCCAATAATTCCAATTGGTAAAGATCTAAAATGTTCAGCCAAATTAAAAATAGCTATACTCCCTGGTCCAATTGTTGAGGCGATTGCAGTGATGACAATTAAATTAAGGTGGGAGGCTACAGCAGAAATTGTTCTTGGAATCATTAATCTTATAATTCGTTTCAAACCCGAGGAAAACAAAGAAAAAACCGGCTCCCAGCGAAACCCACAATGAATAGCAGAGGGTAGTTGGCAAAACCAATGCAAAAAAGCCCCCAAAACAACACCGAAGGCTAACCCTTTTAGCCCAAAAATAGGTGCAAAAAGCACAATTCCAATAATTATTCCTACGTTGTAAAGAACCGGCGCCAAGGCATAAACTAAAAATCGTCTAAAATACTGAAGGATGCTGGCTAAAATATTTGAGATGCCAAAAAATATGGGGGAAAGAAACATTATCCTTGTAAGAAGAATAGTCATTGCTTTATTTTCCTGATCAAAACCAGGCACAACAAGCCCAATAAAATAAGGAACAAAAATTACTAGCAACAGGCAAATTAAAATTGAAAAAAACAAAAACACATTTAAAACATTGCTTGCAAGTTTCCAGGCCTTTTCTTTATCCTGTTTGTAATATTCTGAAAAAATAGGTAAAAAGGCGGCAATTATACCCCCTGAAATTAAAAGCCCAAAAATTAAATTAGGGATTCTGAAGGCGGCATAATAAATATCAAGCTCCTGACCTGCCCCAAACCTCCCAGCCAAAAGTCTATCTCTTAAAAAACCTAAAATTGCACTTACAACGCTGGATGTAGCTAAAATAAAAGCAGCCCAGGTAATACTATTTGTTTCTTTTTTGAGAAGACGACTTATCATAAGTACAAGATTTAGGGTCAATTTTAGTTTTAACTTTTGAGTTGTGGTTTTGAGTTTTGAGATTTGAGATTTGAGATTTTCTTATAATAATAATCGGTGTCTGTTCATTTCCCTGCCCTGCAGGATTATCTCTTAAAATTTGAAGAATAAGTTTTTCTTTTCCTACCAAAGACGGGCTTACCCCTAAAATATTACCTCCCAAATCATTCACATCAACAACACAACAAGCAAATTTATATCTCTGCTCAATCTCTTTGCATAATTTATCACAATCTTTTGGCCCTAATATACCCATTTTGGCATATGCTTTAAATGCCTCCCCGTAAAATCCATCTAACTCATTGATTTGATGCCCTGCTAATTTATAAAAGAGGCCTCTTTTGCCAAAAAGTTTCCCAATCTCCCCTATTATTCCAGCAAAGATAATCCTTGGAAGCCCTGCCATATTAATTGCAACTTGCATTTTTAAAGGATTGCCCACCGAAAACCCATAAGGAGTCTTTGTAGCAAATTTTGATAAAAATTTCGCCCAAAAACCAACTTTTACATCTTTTTTGTAAATCACTCTATTTTGCAAAATTGAGATAATCTTTTGCCCAAAAGCAATTATATCCCCTTTCTGTAAATTAGGCAGGACATACTTTTGAATTACAAAATCTAATCTGTCCTTTGGAGTGATAAAGTGGGTTTTAATTGGAAATCTCAGCCATTTTTGGCCTTCGGCTTCTATTTCTAATTTTTTTCCAGGGTTTGGCTGAAGCATCATCATTTTTTAATTTTATTCTTCGCTAAGAACCCAAACATCATTTGTGCGCTGGCCGCTTGTAATCATTCCTCCTAAAATCCAGAGTTTATCTTTAAAGGCAAGACAGGTTAAATCTTCTCTCCCAACCCAAGGACTTTCATGAGTAAGTTCCTCCCAATTTTCTCCATCGAAAGAAAACCACACATCATTAAAACCTTCTCCCCAACCGCTCCAGCCACCTACAATCCAGAGACGATTTTTAAATGTAATCAAACAATGTCCATGCCGTCCTCTCCAGGGCATTTCCTTTTGAACTTTATACCAGTTTTTCCCGTCTTCTGAATACCATATCTCCTTTTCCCCCATTTTGCCCGGAAAAACCCCTCCCGAAAGCCATATCTTCCCTTGAAAAACCTCAACTGCATGATCGTATCGCGGAGAAAATGGAGCATGTTTTGTTATAAGAGTCCAATTTTTTCCATCAGAAGATACCCAAATATCATTTACAGCTCCCTTTGTATCTACTCCTCCTATAACCCATATTTTCCCTTTAAAGACTGTTGCTGTGAATCCTTTCCTCGGTGTCCATTGAGCGTGTTTTGTAACAAGATGCCAATGGATACCATCTTCTGAATTCCAGACATCGTTTAGATATTTCTCTCCTTTTGTCACTCCTCCTAAAACCCAAATCTTGCCTTGAAATACAACTGAAGCGTGGGCTCTTCTTGGTCCCCAAGGCGCTAAATTATTTGCCAAAATCCAATTTTTTCCATCTTCCGAGAACCAGATATCACTTTGGATTTTACTATAATCAGGCGATTTTCCTCCTACCCCACCAATTACCCAAATTTTATCATTAAAGACAACACTTGTATGAGCATCCCGTTTTGACCACTCTGCATTATGAGTGATTTCTCTGAAAACGAGCTTTTCTTGAGAAGGAAATGGGGGCTGAGAAGGAACATTAATGGTCTCAGGTTGATTTGGAGAAAAAGAAAAAAACAGAGAAAATAAAATCAGCAAAATTGAAGTCAAAAATTTCTCTCCTATCATATTTTTCTATTTTATTACTCTCCTTAAGTTTTTACAAATCAAAAACCCCCACTACTTTTGGACAAGCAAAGGCTTAATTTGTGCCAAAGGCACAAGTCCAAAAGTAGTGGGGGGGTAGCTCAAGCAGGCAATAAGCCGAATTCTGTCTCCTCCCCCTAATTTTGCCCAGAAAGAACGCCATATTGAATTCTTTCTCGCAGTTTTTTCCATTCTCTCTCTTCTTAAATAAAGCGTCC
>JAGGTU010000001.1 GCA_021163545.1 bacterium
CAAAAAGTTTTTAAGAGAGAATCCAAAAATTGCAAAGGAGATAGAGGAAGAAATCAAAAAGAAAGCTAAAGAAGAAGAGTAATTTCAGAGAAAACGCTCGGAAAGCAATTTTTAGGATACGCTCGTCCCCCAGCGAGGGACTCGCTCAAGTCCTCGGCAAAATTTTCTCCCACGCTTTGCGTGGGAGAAACCATGCAATTTTGCCTGCGGAAGCTCCTAAAAATTACTTTCCTCGCTTTCTCTTGTCAGCACTTGCCTCGCTTTTTACGGATGCTCCTAAAAATTACTTTCCTCGCTTAATTTGAATTATTTACTTGTTGGAGAGAGCAAGCCTAAATGTCTTGCTCTTTTTATTGCTTGGGATATTTTTCTTTGATGAAAACGGCAAAGCCCAGTTGCTTTCCTGGGTCTTATTTTTCCCAATCCAGTGATAAACCTTTTTAAGGTCTTTACGTCTTTGTAGTCTATTTCTTTTATATTTTGCTTACAAAAGTAACACTCCATAAATTTAGAAAGGTATTTCTTCTATATTGACATCCTCATCCTCCTCGATGATAGGGATTTCTTCTTCTATTTGCTCTTGTGGGGCTTCTTTTAATTCGGTTTGTTCTGTCTTTCTTGGCCCTAACTGAAGTCGTTCAGCAACAATCTCAGTTCTTGATTTTTTTACCCCATTTGCATCTTCCCAGCTTCTTGTAACCAATCTACCCTCTACAAACACCAACCTTCCTTTTTTGAGGTATTGAGATGCAATTTCTGCTAATCTTCCCCAAGTAACCACCCGGTGATATTCTGTTAATTGCTTTTTCTCACCTGTTTCTTTATCAATCCAAATTCTATTTGTTGCCACTCGGAAAGAACAAACCATCTTCCCATTAGGGGTGGTCCTAATTTCCGGATCAAAAGTTAAATTTCCCAGCAAGAATACCTTGTTTAGGTTCATTCCTCTAATATTTCTTTTAATTTTTTATCTAACTCTTTTAACTCGACCTTTTTAGGCTTTTTGGATTTCTGGGTTTCTTTTGACGCCGCTTTAACAAGCCTTTTCCTTTTGCTAATAATTAAATGTCTAAGAATACCACTTTCTTGTTTGATTTTCCTGTCTAGCTCTTCAATTTTTTCGGGAGAATAATCAAACTCGAGGGTAGTTAAAAAACCCTCCTCAAATTTTTTTATAGGATAACCAAGTTTAACCTTCACCGGAGCCAACTCACTTTCTATTTTCCCTCCTTGCTCAACAATAAGGTTCTTTATTTTGTCTTTCAAGGCCTCCAGCTCTTTCTCTTCTAAAATAGGCGAAGCAATATATGTGAGTTCATAAAACTTTTGCATATCTTTTATTTTAACAACATATTAACATAAAAGTCAATAATAATTTATTGTTGTTTGCTTGGAGTTCTCCTAATTTTTTGGTATTATTTAAAATATGAAAGTAACACCTAAAATTTTCAGAGCTTACGATATAAGAGGCATTTATCCTAAAGAATTAAACAAAAACACAGCTTATTTTGTAGGCAAGGCCTTTTGTTTGGTTTTAAAAGAATATTATAAAGTCTCTTGTCCGAAGATTGTTGTTGGGTATGATGTAAGACTATCCTCTCCTTTACTTTCTAAAAAAATAAAAGAAGGAATTTGTGCTGCTGGGGGTAAAATTTTAGATCTGGGGTTTTGTTCTACCCCTTTAAATTACTTTGCAGTTTGGCACAAAAAAGCAGATGGAGGAGTGATGGTAACTGCTTCACATAATTCAAAAGAATATAATGGTTTTAAACTTTCTTTGAGAAAAGTAAAAGCGCTTTCTACCCAAAAAGGAACAAAAGTAATTTATGAGAAAATTCTTAAGCTTCGGCAAACTCCTTGCAAGACTAGGAAAGTTGAGAGGGTTGATATTTTAGATAGATATTTCAAATTTCTTGAAAAAGAAATAAAAGGAACCGATCTTTCCTCTATAAAAATAATTGTGGACTTTTCCAATGGAAGTGTAGGCCCAATTTTTAGAGAATTTGCCAAGAAATTTGCAATTCAATATAAGCCATTGTTTGAGGAGCCAAATGGCAACTTTCCTAATCATGACCCAAACCCTTTAAAAGAGGAAAATCAAATAGCTATCAAAAAGCATTTAAAAAGAGGAGGTTTTGATTTAGGAGTGATGTTTGATGGCGATGGAGACAGAATATACTTTCTTGACGAAAAAGCCAATTTTATCAGAGCGGACTATATTTTAGCTCTTCTAGCAAAATATTATTTAAAGAACGAAAAATCAAAATATGTGGTTTGCGACCTCCGCGCAAGTAGGGGAGTGGAAGAAGTAATTAAAAAAGCAGGAGGGAAACTAGTGAGAAGCAAAGTAGGGTATCCTTTTATCAAGAAAGAGATGGAGCAACATAAGGCATTTTTAGGAGGGGAACTTTCTGGGCATTATTTCTGGAAAGATAGCTGTTTTTCTGAGGCGCCTCTTTTAACTCTTCTTCGTCTAATGAAGATTTTAAAATCTACCAAAAAACCACTTTCGGCTCTTATTAAACCTATTGCTCAATATGAAAGTTCAAAAGAAATTAATTTTGAGGTAGAAGACAAGCAAGCAAAAATAAAAGAGTTAAAGAAGGTGTATCAAGATGGTAAAATTTCAGAATTAGATGGCTTAACTGTTGAATATAAAAATTGGTGGTTTAACGTAAGACCCTCAAACACAGAGCCAGTTTTGAGACTCACAGTTGAAGCAAAAACAAAAAAACTCCTTGAGCAGAAAATAGAGGAACTAACAAGATTGATTGGTTAGAAAACTCAAAACTCAAAAGTCAAAACTCAAAACCACAACTCAAAACTTAAAACTAATTTAAAATACAAATGTATTACTTCCGGATAGGAGGAATTAAATTTTTAGGAGAACTGTCAGATAAAAAGAATTATATTGATAATAAAACAGTTTTGACTTTTAAGATGTGGTTTTGACTTTTGAGATTTAACTTTTGAGTTTTTGTTAAACTTCAATCACTACCGGCAATATCATAGGCCGCTTTTTTGTTTTTTCAAACAGAAAATCTCCTAATTGATTTTTAATTCTATCTTTTACATAAGCCCAGTTGATTGCCTTGCTTTTGCCTGTGGCCTTATGAATAATGCTCACTGTTTTCTTCCTGGTTTGCGCTAAAAGATTTTTTGATTTTCTTAAATACACAAACCCGCGAGAGATAATATCTGGAGAACCAATAACCTTACCTGTTTGACTATTGACCACTGCAATAATGACAAAGATGCCATCTTTTGCCAATGCCTGTCTATCTCTTAATACAACTTCGCTCACGTCTCCAACACCAAGACCATCAACCATTACATAATTTGAGGGTGCTTTTTCTTTCTCAATATAAATTTTCTTTTGGGTTAATCTTATTATATTTCCATTTTCAGCGACCACGATATTTTCCTCAGGAATGCCTACATTCTTTGCAATTTCTGCATGATTCACAAGCATCGAAAACTGTCCATGAATTGGCATAAAGAATTTTGGCTTCATTATCTCTATCATCTGACGAAGCTCCTCTCTGTGAGCATGGCCTGAAGCATGAATATCCATCATTTTATAATGATAGACTTTTGCTTTTTGTCGATATAGCTCATCTTTCAACCGTTGGACTGTTCTTTCGTTGCCCGGTACAACAGAGGAGGAGAAAATCACGGTATCTCCCGGTTCTATTTCAAGATAGGGATACTCTTTATTTGCAATTCTCATTAAAATTGCCTGTTCCTCCCCTTGAGCTCCTGTGCAAACTAAGGTGATTTTGTTGTTAGGCAGATTTTTTAATCTTTTTGGATTTATAATGGTGCCTTTCTTTGATTTGATGTAGCCAAGTTTTTTGCAAATCTCGACATTTGTTCTCATAGTATATCCATCAATTGCCACTTTCCGACCGTATTTTTCAGATAAGGCAATCAATTGTTGAATACGATGAATTAAAGAGCCAAAAGTTGCTGCAACTATTTTTCCTTTTGATTCGGCAAAAATTTTGTCTAAATTTTCCATAATCACTCTTTCAGATAAAGAATGCCCCTCTTCTTCTGCACCTGTTGAATCAGACATCAAAAGCAACACTCCTTTTCTGGCAATAGATCCGAGTCTATTAAAATCTGTAGGGGAATCATAAACAGGATCGGGATCAAATTTAAAGTCAGAAGTATGAACAATATTTCCAACAGGTGAGTGAATTAGGAGCCCCAAGTTGTCTGAGATATTATGGTTTTGTTTGAAGAATTCTATAGTAAAAGGTCCTAACCGAATTGTATCTCCATCTCTCACTTCTTCAATTTGAAGTTTTTTTAAATGAGGAAAATCCTGCTGTCTTCGAATAATTATGCCTTTAGTTAAGGGAGAAGCAAAGAGACGAGGATAGCGGAGTTTTTCAATCAAATAAGGGACAGCTCCTATGTGATCATAATGACCATGAGTGAATACCGCTCCTAGAATATCTTCGTGTCTTCCCTTAAGATAGTCGATATTTGGGATGATATAATCGATGCCGGGCATATCTTCTTCAGGCAGACGCAGACCCATATCAACAATTAAAACCTTCTTCTTATATTCAAAAAGAGTCATATTTCTACCTACTTCCCCTAATCCGCCCAGAGGTATGATCTTGATGAAAGTTTCAGTTGTCTTTTTAGTTTTTGGCATAGTAAAAAGTTAATTAAAATCGAGAAACACAAAATTAATTTAATTTATAAAATATCATTTTTAGAGCGTTGCTTTCCTTAGTGCCGAGGGCGGGATTTGAACCCGCACGGGATTTCTCCCATCCCCCACCAAAATTTCTGTGCCGGGGGTGGGATTCGAACCCACAAGCCATTTCTGGCACGAGATCCTGAATCTCGCGTGTTTACCAGTTTCACCACCCCGGCATTTTGGTGGGGGACGCGTCTGCCAATTCCGCCACCCCGGCTCACTCGA
>JAGGTU010000033.1 GCA_021163545.1 bacterium
ACATTGGGAAGGAGAGGAGTATTATAATATACATGCCACTCATCTAAATAGGGAGTGGAATGAACATCTAATGTTTCAAAGGTGGCTTTGATTTTTAGTTTTGAATATGTCGAAACATCTAAAGAAGATAGGTTCACAGGAGATTCTTCAAATCCAACAGAATTGCCCGGCAGATCTGATTCAGGAATCAAAACCCAATCGCCATTTTCATCTTGATAAAGAATTTGGTAGGTGATGCTTGTATAATCATCCTTAACATCAACAAATTCAAAACTTGACCAATTTACAAGATTCTCTGGAGCAATTGCAGCAGAGACTAAATAACCCGAGGTTACATAATAACCTGCTTCTTCCTTTAATCTTACCTGACCTTCTTTAATTTCTACATTCTGGTATTCTGAGACCTTAGAGAAATTATTGAAATCATCATCGAAACTTTCTTGAGCTCGTGTTTCAATTGAAAGGGTGCTTAACAAATCAATTGCAAAACTTGCCTCGGTTAACTCTCCTTCATAAACACTTAAATGAGGCTTTATAGGATTGGCAATCTCTGTGCGAGAATAAGTTCTTTGAGTTGAATATCCTGATTTAGTCACCCATACTTGATACGCTTCTGTGGAAGTAGGAGCGCCGGGTAAAAGTAAATTACCATAATCATCTGTCAAATAAGTAGCATCTATTGAAGGTGAGACTTGATCATTTTTAACTCTAACCTCAGCTTGGGAAACCGGCTCTCCTGAGGCATTTAAAACTGTAATTAATAAAGTTCCTCCGCCTTCTGTTGTTTCAATGCCTTTTGGAGAAATGTCTGAAATCAAACTTACCTCACCCCCAATCATTGCAGGCCAAGAAACTTTTACCTTTGCCCTTTTGTAATCAGAAGGTATAGGATCATCTGGGGCTACTCCATCAAAAGGATCATCAATATAAATAATGGTGGTCTTGATAGTAAATTCTATTCCATTGACTGTCCTTGTTTCAGTTTGTGGAATTTCACCTTGAGGAATTCCCCCAATTGTTCCAACATCCTTATAGGGTAGATTTCTTATTTCTTCCATTCTTTGATTTGCCAAAAATAAAGCTGTCGCTCTTGCTTTTGATTGAATAAGAATCTTCATACCTGCTACAAAGGCTCCAACAATACCCGCAAAGATAATCACGATCAAAAAAACCCCAATTAAGGCTTCAAGTAAAGTAAACCCTTTTTTACATTTTGCATTTTGCATTTTAGATTATAACGCTCCCATCATCGAGTAGATAGGTTTAATCATTGAAATAGCAAAAATAGCAATCACTCCACCAATCAATAAAAGCAAAATAGGCTCAATAATTGAAGAAAGGTTTTGAGTGGTATTGGTTACTTCCTCCTCTAGAAAATCTGCCAACTTTGCAAGAATTTCTGAAGTTTGTCCTGTTTCTTCTCCGACTTGAATCATCTGAACAAATACCGGGGGATAAATTTCAGGGAATTGCTCTAATACCTCAGAAAGCTTTTTCCCTTTTTTTACCTCCTCTCTTGCTTTCTGCAGGCTCTTTTTAAAGAGATCGTTGGAAACCGTTTTTGAGGTAATATCGAGAGCCTCAACAATAGAAACACCTCCTTGAATCAAGGAGCTTAAAGTCCGAGCCACATATGCGGTATTTATTTTTCTTATAAGTCCGGAAATTAAAGGAATTTTTAAAAGAATCCTATCGATAACTCTCCTTGTGGGCCTTTTTTTCATCGCAACAATTAATGAACAAGGCAAAGCAATTATTACAAGAATAACTAAATACCAATATTGAGCTAAAGTATTGCCGGTATTAATAACAAATTGTGTTATTTTTGGCAACTCTATTTCTAATGTTTCGAAGGCAGCGCTTAGCTGTGGTACTACCTTAATCAGCATTATTATTCCGATAAGAATCATCGCTGACACAACAATAGCTGGATACATTAGCGCTCCCTTGACTTTAGACCTTACTCTATGACTTCTCTCCAGATGAAAAGCTAAAACTTTTAAGGAGTCACTTAAGGTGCCGGTTTTTTCTCCTACACGAACCATACTACAATAAAGCTCGGGAAAAATTTTAGGATGTTTTTGAATGGCGGCAGAGAAGTTTTCTCCTTTAATAATATCATCTTCTATCTGATGCAAAACTTTTTTGAAATATTTATTTGTTGTTTGTTTGGCAAGTGTGCGAATGGCTCGAGGTAAAGCTACTCCTGCGCTTATCATAACTTCTAAATTTCTGGTGAACATTAGTTTTTGAGCAAGAGGAACGGTTCTTAACAAAGGTAAGGAAAATTTTAGTCTTTTCTCTTTTTTAACATCGGCAGAAATTAAAATATAACCTTGCGATCGCAAGATATGGGCTAAATCTTTCAAATCTTTGGCAGGCATTTTTCCTTTTTTAGTCTGGCCTGATAAAGATTTTGCAATATAAGTGTATTGGGGCATATTTTATTCCATAATAACCCTTAGAACTTCTTCAATTGTTGTTATCCCTTGAGCTGCTTTTACAAACCCATCTTCAACCATTGTGATCATTCCTTCTTTTAAAGCTCTTTCTTGAATCGCATCTGAGGTAGCATTTTGGGTAATAAGTTTTTTTATGCTCTCTGTCACAGGTAAAACTTCGAAAATCCCTATTCGTCCTTTGTAACCCTCTGGGCAGGCTTTTGTCGGCTTTGGTTCGAAAAAAGTTACATCTTTAATAGTACCTTTTTTCTTCAAAATTCCTTCTTCTTTTAAAATGTTCTCCACTCTTTTTAAATCGCAGTATTTAGAAATTTGTTCAATTTGGGACTCATTAAGATGATATTCTTTTTTACCCTCACACAATCTTCTTACTAATCTCTGAGCTAAAATTACATTTAAAGTTGAGGCAATTAAAAACGGCTCTACTTTCATATCAATTAAACGGGGAATGGCGCCTGCAGCATTATTAGTATGCAAAGTGGATAAAACAAGATGGCCGGTTAGAGCTGCATTCACTGCCAAGGCTGCAGTTTCATTATCTCTTATTTCCCCCACCATAATAATGTCTGGATCCTGTCTCAATAAAGCACGTAAACCGTTGGCAAAGGTTAAGCCAATATCTGGTCTGACTTGGGTTTGGTTTACTCTTGGCATCCTGTATTCTATGGGGTCCTCAATTGTGGAGATGTTCACCTCTGGAGTATTTAAAATTTCTATCATTGAATAAAGGGTGGTTGTTTTACCAGAACCTGTGGGGCCACAAACAAGAATCATGCCTGTAGGCCTTCTTAGAGCTGTTTGAATATCTTCCAGTGCCTTTCCTCTTAGCCCTAATTCCTCTAGACTGTATCCTTTTGCTTCCTCTGCTAAAAGCCTCATGACTACTTTTTCTCCATTTAAGACTGGGAGTATTGAGACCCTCACTGAATATTTATCGCCGTTTGTTTCAAATTTGAACCGTCCATCTTGCGGGAGACGATGTTCGTCAAGTTTCAGGTTAGAGAGCACTTTAATTCTAGCAACAATGCCTGGCGCAACTTGTTTTGGAAGGGTCATCGCATCTCTTAGGACCCCATCTATTCTATATCTTACCAATACCTCCTTTTCCATTGGCTCAATATGAATATCTGAGGCTCGATCCAAAACTGCATGTTTTAACAATGAATCAACTATTTTTATCACTGGAATTTCTTGGGCAATTTTTTCCAATTCTTCTTTTTCGGTAGTCTCTTCTTTAATTTGTTTTGTTTTGACACCTTCTGCTTCTTTTTTAATAAGCTCTGCAAATTCTGCCCCAAGAGTTTTTCTATATTGAGCCAAAACATTTTTAATGCTCTCTGGTGTAGTAAGTCTAGGTAGAATTCTTAAATTTGATTTTTTCTTAATAAACTCTATTGTTTGAAGGTCTTCTGGATCTAGCATTGCAACCTCTAAATCTTTACCCTTTTTTCTAAAGGCAACAATATTATGCGCTCTTGCTATTGGTTCTGGAATAATCTCTAAAACCTCTTTGGGCACTATTTCTTTTTCGAGATTAATAAAAGGAATGCCCAAAATATAGGCTTTTAGTCGAATAAGGTCTTCTTGGGAGACTAAGCCTTCGTTTAATAAAACCTCCTCAAATTTCTTGCCTGTTTGCTTGGCTTTAGCTTCAACTCTTTTTATTGCGTCTTCTTTAACAAGACCTGAATCAACCAAAAAAAGTTTTAATTGTCCTTCCTCAACTCTCATGTTCTAAAGTTTTTTTAACTTTTTCTGCTATCTCCTCTAAACTATAATTTGCTTTTACAAGATAAGCGGTGGCGCCCAATTCTATGGCTTTTTCTACATCCTTGATGTTTTCAAGATTTGTAAGAATAACGACAGGAATGTTTTTTGTGTTTTTATCTTCCTTGAGCTTTTTTAATAGTTCAAGGCCATGCAGGCGGGGCAAAATTAAGTCAAGTAAAATCAAGTCAGGCAAGTTTTCTTTGGCAAGACGGAGTCCTGTTTGACCATCTACAGCGCTTATAACTTCAAACCCTTTTTCTCTCAAAAGATCGCCCAAGGACTTTTGAAGGGCAGATTCGTCTTCTATAAAAAGTATTTTTTGAGCCATATTTTTAAGTTTTAATTGGTAAAGAAATATAAAAAGTTGAACCTTTGCCAAGTTTTGTTTTATACCAAACCTTCCCTCCTAATTTTTTTACAACTTCTTTCACAATATAAAGACCTAACCCTGTTCCTCGTGTATTAATTTGAGTTGCATTTGATCCTCGATAAAATTTTTGAAAAAGATATTTTTGATCTTGTTTTGAAATTCCAATGCCTGTATCTGCAACTGCAATTATTATTCTCTTTGGCTCTCTTTTAAGAGAAATTTTTACTTTCCCTTGGGGTTTATTGTAAGTAATTGCATTATTGACAAGATTTTCTAAGACAGTCTTTAGCATTGTTCTATTTGTAGCAAGTACGACAGGTTCTTCTAAACTCTCAGTTTCTATTTGAATATTAGAAGCATCTGCAAAGGCCCTGTGGCTTCTTATAACTTCTTCTATTAGTTCATTTAAAGAGAATTTTTCCTGAATTTTGAACACGCCGTTTTCTCTAAGCCTTGCTACGATTAATAAGTCATTAAGCAGATTTTCTAATCTTTGACTATTGTCTTTTATAATACTATAATATTCTTTGTTCTCTTCTGTGGATTCTTCTCGTCCAATCAAAAATTCTGCTGCCCATTTTAGATTGGTGAGAGGAGTGCGCAATTGATGGGAGACTATATCAATAAATTCCTCTTTAACTTTGTTAACTTGAGCTAGTTCTTCCAACCCTCTTGTAATTGAAAAAGAAATAACAAACCAAATTACAGCAATAACTAAAGTGCCCAAAGCAACAATTCTTGGGTCTTCAATATATCTGCTGCCCAAAAGATAAAAATAAATGCAACTTAAGATATTCACCGCTCCCATTAAAATAAAAAGAAAGCTTGGACATTCCCAAAGAGGAAGATCGTATTTTTCACATCCCAAAAAATAGGTAATTTTTTTAGAAATTTTTCTTAACATTTTCTTTATTTTATCACAAATTTCATATTTACAACAACACGAAATTTTATTAAACTATGACTTGAGAGCGGGGTGTGGTGTAATGGCAGCACGAGGCCTTTGGGAGGCTTTAGTCCCGGTTCAAATCCGGGCACCCCGAAAACAATATAAGCGGGAGTAGTTCAGTTGGTAGAACGTCTCCCTTCCAAGGAGAAGGTCGCGGGTTCGAGTCCCGTCTCCCGCTCTCTTGTAGAGAGTTTCTTTAAATGAAAACTGGCCCAATAATTGGGCCAGTTTTCAAACTCAAGCAAACCTTCTTGACATTTAGACCTGTGCTCGTTCTGTTTGATTATCTTACCTTCTCTTTAAGCCCTTTGCCTGGCTTAAATCTTGGCACCTTCATTGCAGGAATCTTAATCTCCTCTCCTGTGCGAGGATTTCTTCCAACTCTTGCTTTTCTCTTTGCAACAGTGAAAGTGCCAAAACCTGTCAAAACAACGTCTTGTCCTTTTGCTAAAGCCTTCCCAATCTCATCTAAAAGAGTATTTAAACACTCGGTGCAATGGGCCTTAGAACATCCTGTCTTTTTGGCTAAAATTTCAACTAAATCTTGCTTTGTCATATTTTTAAATTAAATTTGGTTTTTTCGACCTTTAGAATCCCTAATTATTTTAGATTCACCGAGCATACTCAATGACTCTTTTTTCGCGAATTACAACAACTTTTATTTCACCAGGGTAATTTAACTCTTCTCTAATTCTCTGAGCAATCTCTTGGGCAAGTTTATAAGCCTGATAGTCGTCTATTTCCTCAGGATTAACAAAGACCCTGATTTCTCTTCCTGCTTGAATTGCATAAGCTTTCTCAACCCCTTTAAATGAAAGGGCGATATTCTCTAAATCTTCTAACCTTTTTAGATAATTTTCAAGAGTATCTTTCCTTGCTCCAGGTCTTGCCCCGGAAATCTGATCGGCTGCCTGTACAATTTGTGCCTCTATAGATTCATAAGGGTATTCCTCATGATGCGACTTCATTGCATCAATTACTTCTTTTTCTATACCAAATTTCTCTAAAATTTTCATTCCAATTTGGGTATGAGACCCTTCGACTTGTTGATCTAAAGCTTTGCCAATATCGTGTAAAAGTCCAGCTTTTTTAGCTACCTTTACATTGGCTCCAAGCTCTGCGGCTATAGCTCCTGCCAAGTGAGCCACTTCTATGGAGTGGAGAAGAACATTCTGCCCAAAACTTGTTCTAAACTTTAATCTCCCAAGAAGCTCTATTAATTTTGGAGGTAGATCAATCACCCCGGTGTCATAAGCCGCTGCTTCACCTGCTTTCCTTATTTCTTCTTTTACATCCTCCTCTGTTTTTCTAACTATTTCTTCAATTCTGGCTGGTTGAATCCTACCATCTTCTATGAGTCTCTCAAGAGCCAATTTAGCTACATACCTTCTTATTGGCGAGAAGCTAGAGAGAACTACAACCTCAGGGGTATCATCTATCACTACCTCAACTCCGGTTAATTTTTCAAAAGTTTTAATATTCCTACCCTCTTTACCAATAATTCTTCCTTTCACTTTATCAGAAGGTAAGGTGACTGTGGTTACCGTTGTCTCTTGGGCTTGTGAGAGAGCATATTTTTGAATGGCGTTTGCTAGGATTTTTTGGGCCCTTTCTTCTAACTCTTTCTTCCCTTCTTCTTCAAGTCTACGGATTTTTTCTAAAAGTTCTTTCTTAGCAGTTTCTTCCATTCTTTGAATTAACTCCCTTTTTGCTTCTTTTTCTGTCAATCTTGCTACTTTTTCCAGTTTTTTCTTCTCTTCTTCAATCTTTTTCTCATATTCGGTTTTTAATTTCTCAAGCTCTCCCTCTTTTTCTTGTAATTCCTTCTCTTTTCTAGCTGTAGCAGCAATCTTTGCCTGTAATATTTTTTCTCTTTTTGTTAAAAACTTTTCTGCCTCTAATATTTCTTTCCTCCTTTCAGACTCCTCTTTTCTTGCATGTCGAATAATCTGATTCGCCCTTAAATGGGCTTTATTTATTATTTTTTCAGCCTCTGCCTTAGCATTTTCTATTTTCTTTTTGAGATTCTGCTCTATTGTCCCTTGGCGTCGACGTAAAATTGTTGCTCGTGCAAAATAACCTAAGATGGAACCCAAAACAACTCCTAGCAAACCTACTGCTAGAATTGTTTGGTAGGTCATAGTTGATAATCTCAAAAGATTGGTAAACAATCTTTGTCATCAGTTTACCCAATCTTTTAATTAATTAATTCTCTATTAAAGTAGCAGATTTTTTCACGTCTGTAAAATCCGCCCTATTTCTTTTTGGGTTCAATAACCATGTCAATGATGCCATATTCTTTTGCTTCTTTGGCAGAGAGATAGAAATCTCTATCGGTATCCTTCTCAATCCTTCTCAAGGGTTGGCCGGTATGTTTTGCAAGAATTTGGTTGATTTTATTTTTGATCTTAATAATTTGTTTGGCAGTAATTTCTATCTCTACAGCCTCACCACTCACCCCGCCTGCAACCTGATGGAGCAAAATTTCAGAATTCGGAAGAGCAAATCTTTTACCTTTCTTGCCTGCTGCCAAAAGAACTGCTGCCATAGAACCTGCCAAGCCTACACAAACAGTAGAAATTGGGCATTCAACGTATTGCATCGTATCATAAATTGCCAACCCTGCTGTTACCGAACCTCCTGGGCTGTTAATATAAAGCTTGATCTCCTTTTTGGGATCTTTTGAAGCAAGATAAAGGGTTTGGGCAATTACAAGATTAGCTAAGGCGTCAGTAATTGGACCTGCTAAGAAAATTATTCTATCTTCTAACAAGCGAGAATATATATCATAAACCCTTTCTCTCATTCCAGATTTTTCTATAATTGTTGGAATAATGTTCATAGTAACCAATAAGTTAATGATAAATGACTTCTTGTTTACTGTTCTTTCGTTGCGAAACTCTCAAGAAACTCTAAAGTTTTCTGATTTTCTATCCTTTCTCTAATATACTCCCGGAGGCTTTCTGGGTCAATATTTCGCTCTGCTTCTTCTTTGGTTCTAAACCGACTCAAAAATTTATCTGCCTCTCTTTTTATCTCCTCTTCCTCTGCCCGAATACCCTCTTTCTTTTTAATTTCTCTAAGAATTAAAAACTTTTTTACCTTGGCTCTAACTTCTGGAAGAAGAGAGTTTTTGAACTCTGTTTCTGTTTGGTTAACTCCTTTTAAATACTCGGAAAAAGGAATTCCAAGCATTTGAGGAATATTTTCTTTGAGTTCTTTGAAGGTGTTCTCCAACTCAATTTCAATTAAGACTTTGGGTATTTCAAAGGAGGTTGCTTTTGAGACTCTCTCTAGAATTTCTCCCTGCACCCTTTGACTTTCGATCTGCGTCTTTTCTGCCTCAATTCCTTCTCTAATACTTTTTCTTAAGTCTTGTAAGCCTTCAAATTTACCTAGGCTTTTTGCCCAATTATCGTCAATTTTAGGTAATTCTAGTTTTTCTATCTTCAGCACCTTTGCTTTAATTTGGGCTTTCTTGTTTGCCAATGCCTTATTGAAATAATTAGGTGGAAAAGTTACCTGAAACTCTTTTTTCTCTCCTTTTTTCATACCCATAAGCTCCTTCTCAAAATCAGGCAACAGATAGCTTTCCCCCAAAACAATCCCTTCTTGATGTTCTCTTCCTTGCTCTATATCAGGTGAGGACCAAGTAATTTCTAAAAAATCTCCAAATTCTGCGGGTCCTTCTTTCGGATATCGTTTGGCCCTGCTTTTTTGAATCCATCTGAGGGTTTCATCTATTTCTTTTTCCTCTACAGAAACCTTACGCTTTTTAACTTGAGAGGCAATACTTTTATAATTAGGAAGTTGAATCTCAGGCAAAACAGAAACTGTAATTTTAAATTCAAATGGATTATTGGGGGCGAGTCTGAGAATCTCAACTTTAGGAGGACCAAGTGTTTCGAGTTTTTGTTCCTTCACAATCCTTAAATATGCTTTTTTTATAATCTCTTGCGCAACTTCTTCCAGAAGGTTCTCTTTTAACAAAAATTGAACCATCTCTTCTGGCACTTTGCCTTTCCGAAACCCTTTCATTTCTATTTCCTTGCCTTTTTCTTTGGCTTTGTCTTCTATGAACGGTTCTAATTCTTCAAATTCAAATTTAACCAGAATTTCTTTCTGAGAGTCGGGTAAGTTTTTAATTTCAAATTTCATAAGAATAATGGAAGGGCAAGTAAGGAAACTACCCCAATTAATTTTATAAGGATATTTAGGGAAGGACCGGCAGTATCTTTGAACGGATCACCTAAAGTATCGCCTACAACTGCTGCCTTATGGGCTTCTGAACCTTTACCGCCGAAATTTCCTGCCTCAATGTATTTTTTGGCATTATCCCAGGCTGCTCCTGAATTAGCCATCAAAAGTGCCAAAAGAAAACCAGAACCCAAAGCTCCAATCATTGTCCCTGCAACAGACATTTTTCCTAAAATCACCCCTATCAAAATAGGCACAACGACCACCAAACTAGCAGGGAAACTCATTTCTTTTAATGCTCTTTTTGTAACTATATCAATTGCTCTTTTGTAATCGGGTTTCTCTTTTCCTTCTAATAATTTTTTCTCTTTAAATTGTCTTCGCACCTCCTCTACAACCTCCAATGCCCCTTGGGATACTCCTTTCATTGCTAGAGCTGAAAAAAGGAAGGGAAGCATTGCTCCTACAAAAAAGCCAGCCAAAAGTTTCGGATCCAAAAGATTAATCTCTTTTAGATTGCTTTGTTGTGAATAGGTTGCTAGCCAAGATAAAGCTGCCAAGGCTGCCGCCCCTATAGCAAAACCCTTGCCTGTAGCTGCAGTAGAATTTCCAACTGCATCTAAAGCTTCTGTTCTTTGTCTTGCCTCATGAGGGAGATTTGCCATTTCGGAAATACCGGCTGCATTATCAGCAATAGGACCATAGCAATCGGTAGAAAGATTAATTCCTAACACTCCCAGAAGACCCACAGAGGCCAAGGCAATTCCATAAAGACCCCCAAAATAATAAGCAAGCACAATTGTTATTCCCACAGCCACAACTGGCAAAACCGTACTCTTCATTCCAACAGTTAAACCTTCCATGATAACATTAGAGGGACCAATTTTTGCTGCCCTGGCTATCTCCAAAGTTGGTTTTCTTTTCTCAGAAGTATAATATTCTGTTGTTTTGCCAATGAGAATGCCGCATAAAAGACCTGCTAGAATGGGCCAAAATAACGAAATATCTTGGAAATAAAAATTCACTATCAAAAAGGAAAAAAGGACCATCAGCAAATTAGCGCCAAGAATTCCTCTCTCCATTGCCCTTCTTACCCCTTCTGTCTGCTTTATAAACTCTTTTTGTTCTAACTTTGAGGGAATTTTCATCAAGAAACTTCCTGCTAAAGATGCTAAAATCCCGGAAGCAGCAATTAAAAGAGGAAGAATTAATCCTTTTAAACCAAAATTAATTACCCCGATAATCATTGCTGCAATAATGGTGGAAACATAAGACTCAAATAAATCCGCTCCCATTCCTGCAATATCTCCAACATTATCTCCCACATTGTCAGCAATCACTGCTGGGTTTCTTGGGTCATCCTCTGGAATATTTAATTCGGTTTTGCCAACAATATCTGCTCCCACATCAGCACTTTTTGTATAAATACCTCCTCCAACTCTCATAAATAAGGCAACAAACGAGGCTCCAAAGGCATAATTTATTAAAAGCGTGGGGGTTTTAAAAAGCCACCAAACGATTATCACGCCCAAAAGCCCTAGGCCAACAACCAAAAAACCCATTACTTCTCCTCCCCAAATGGCCACTTTAAAACTCTCAGAAAAGCTCTTTTGTGCTTTATTTGCGCACCTTTGATTGGCCAAAGTTGATATAGTCATTCCGATATATCCTGCAAAACTTGAAGTAATTGCCCCAAAAAGAAAAATTAAAGAAGCCTGCCAAGTCTTTTGAATTAGACCCAACAAAAAAGCTACTAGAATCACAATCAAAAACATTGCCCTAAATTCTCTTTGCAAAAAGGCTCTTGCGCCGGTCTGAATTGCCTGGGCAATTTCTTTTATTTTCTCCTGCCCCGGGCTAATTTTTTTAATTTTTCTAATAAGATATAAAACAAAAAGAATGTCCAATAAGGCCAAAAAGGTTGCTAAAAGAATGAACCACTGCATAATAATCAATTTAATTATTTTTTAGTTTTTAATTAAAATCACTCATCAACTTAATCACTCGATCACTCGCACTTAATCACTATCACTTATTTCTTGTTCTCTGTTGACTTTTCTTTCTCCGATTCCTCTGCCTCTTTTGCCTTCTTTTGAGGCTCATCTTTCTTTTTCTCTTTCTCTTCTTTCTCTTCCGTTGCCTCTTTCTCCTCCACAAAAGGTTTTACGTCAATTTTCCATCCGGTAAGCTTAGCAGCCAGTCTCACATTTTGGCCATCTTTACCAATTGCCAAAGACAATTGGTTCTCTGGTACTAACACTTCTGCCTTTCCTTTTTCTCCTAATTTTACATCAATTACTTTAGCGGGGGATAAAGCGTTTGCTATAAATTCCTTTGGGTTTTCTGACCACTGAACAATATCAATTTTCTCTCCCCCTAAAGTATTAATAACCGCTGCCACACGCGTGCCTCGTTGTCCTACCATTGCACCTATTGGATCTATTTCTTTTTGTTCTGAAAAAACCGCTATCTTTGTTCTGGAGCCAGGCTCTCTAGCAATAGATTTTATCTGAACCTGCCCTGAGGAAACCTCAGGTACTTCAATTTCAAATAATTTAGAGACAAACTTGGGATAAGCGCGAGATAAAACAATCATTGGACCTTTTGGGGTTTGCTCCACTTTTCTCACCAAAACCTTCAGTCTTTGGCCGGGTTTATAAAACTCATGAGGAATCTGTTCTTTTGGAGGCAAAATTCCTAAAGCTTTACCCAAATCAAGATAAACATTTTTGCCCTCAATTCTTTGAACTATGCCTGAGACTATCTCTCCTTCTTTTTTTGAAAATTCTTCAAAAATACTCTCTCTTTCTGCCTCTTTCAATTTTTGTAAGATAACCTGTTTTGCAGTCTGAGCAGCAATTCTTCCATAATCTTCTTTTGTCTCTAATGGAAAAATTAACTCATCTCCTGGTTTTACATTCGGATCAATTTTCTTTGCTTCCTCTATCATAATATGCTTCTTTGGATTAAATTTTATCTTTTTCTCCTCCGGTTCTTTGTTTTCTTTTTTCAATTTTTCAAGCTCTTCTTCTGTATAAACCATCGACTTATCTACTACCTGCTTCACTTGCCAGAATTTTACCTCCCCCGTTTCAGGATTAAGTTTTGCCCGGATAATTTCTCCTTTTTTTGAAAAATCTTTTTTATAAGCAGCAGCAAGAGCAGATTCTGTAGCTTCAAGAACCTTTTCAAAACTCAATCCTTTTTCCTCTGCAATTTGAGCTAGAGCTGATGTAATTTCTTTTAGATTTTTAAGCATATCTTTAAAAAATTAAAGCCCGATTTTTCGGACTATTTACATTTTAAGTTTTTACCCAAAAAAGTCAAGAAATTTATACATTTTTAAAATGAGCTATTTTTGCCTTCCTTTTCTGAAAGTCCAAAGAAAGGGTTATGACATCAATGGAAAAGGGAGCTGTCAGCTTGTGTTTATCAAGCCAGATTTCTGCTAATTTTTTAATCCGCTGAAGTTTCCTCTTGTTTACTTTATCCTCTGGAAAAAACGATTTAGAAGGTTTTTGAGTTTTAACTTCTATAAAAACAATTTCTTTTTCCTTCTTTGCAATTATATCTATCTCTCCTAATTTTTTGCCTCCTTTTGAATAATAAGCAAAGTTTCTATCCAAAATACGGTAGCCGTTTTTGACAAGATATTGACACGCTAAATTTTCACCAAGTTGACCGGTTTTTTTATTGTCCGTTTTATCCGAACCGGATGTGGCCATATTGTTTTGTCCGTTTTCCCCAATGTCCTTTGGTTTTTCACAAGTTTTCCACAGTTTTGGTGGACCTAAGGGGAGTTGAACCCCTATCTCTGCGTTGCGAACGCAGCGCTCTACCGTTAAGCTATAGGCCCATTATGCAATTTTTAATTTTTATTTCTTAATTTTTAAATTAATTCGATCAATTTAAGGAAATTTGCAGAAAATTCGGATTATCTTTTCTTTCTTTGAGAAAATAATCCGATTTTTTGTCTTAAAAGTCTTTTTGAGTCTTTTTGCAAATTTTTTGGCAATTTGGTTTTCGGTAAAAGTAATTCTGACCATTCCTTTGGCTATCTCCTCAACAGAGACCACTCTTGCTAAGGGGTCTCTTCTTTGCTCCTCTTGAGCAAAATTATTGATAAATTGCAACAACTCTTCTTTATCCTCTGGGCAATTTTCGAGAATCACTTCCCCTTCAAACTTACCTTCTTTTATCATCTTACAAGCAGGGCAAAGTTCAAATCTTATTTCTTTGTCCTCTTTTAACTCCGAATAATCCTCCAAAGAATGATGCCATGATTTATACCAATAGAAAGCATTGCACTCAGGACAAACAATGATATCTTTTTTGCCTCTTTTTTCTTTCCCTTTTTTGGGAAAATGCCAGGGAAAGTTTTTGGGAAGAAATTTCCGCATAATTTTTAAAGCTTAATCACTTAATAACTCGATTACTTAGTCACTTAACTGCTTTTTTGTCGGGGCACCCGGATTCGAACCGGGAATCACACGCTCCCGAAGCGTGTATGTTACCCTTACACCATGCCCCGATATTAATCACCCATCCGCTTAATTCTTTCTTTAGCTAACCCAGTATT
Source organism: bacterium (assembly GCA_021163545.1). GTDB lineage: Bacteria > Patescibacteriota > Minisyncoccia > Minisyncoccales > PEYH01 > JAGGTU01. The sequence goes on from JAGGTU010000033.1 coordinate 14,328, forward strand.
TTTGTTTTGTCATTTGGTCTCTCTTTTCTACAATCTGATTTATTTTTTCTCTTGCCTTCTTTGCTTTTTCTTTTAATTCCTCATCACTTAATTTCCCTAATTCTTTTACTTTTTCTTCTAAATATCTTTCATTATTTTTATCTGGCTCATCTAAGACTTCGGACAAAAGGATGTCCAGAATTTGGCCAATTTTTGGACCAGGCTCAATTTTTAAAATACTCATAATTCTATGACCATTGATCTTGAGCATTCTTGTATCAATCGGGTCTTGAGAAACTTTCTCAACTACATATAAAAAGTGACGCAGACGATAGGGTAAAGCTTTTTTGCAACCGGAACCAATGCGGTCAGCCATTCTTAACTGAACAAGCTCTTCTATATTCTCTTTCCCAACTTTTCTTAAAAGTCTTCTTACTGAGGATTCTGTAACCTCACCTACATTGTAATAAAAAAGATGATATCGTACCAATTTTACAACTTTTTCAATATCTTTTCTTGAAAAGCGAAGCCGATTTAAAATTTGAGCAGTCATCTTAGCTCCTACAACCTCATGCCCATAAAAAGTAGCATCCGGACCTTCTCCTCTTTTTGTTCTAGGTTTGCCGATATCATGAAATAAAGCCGCTAATCTTACATATTTGTTAAACCCTTTTTTTGCAGCAAAATCTAAAGATCTTAAAGAATGCTCCCAGACATCATAAATATGATGTTTGTTTTGGCTTACTTTATACCCTTCTAATAATTCTGGAACTACATATTTTAAAAGCCCTGTCTCCCTTAAAAGATCTATCCCTTTGGCAGCATTTTTTGACATAATAATTTTTAAAAATTCATCCCTGATTCTTTCTTTTGAAATAAATTCTAAAAGATGAGCGTTCTTTTTAATTGCCTCAAAAGTATTTTCTTCAATTTTAAATTCTAAAGTTGTTGCAAACCTCACTGCTCTCATAAGGCGGAGGGCATCTTCTTCAAATCGTTCATTTGGATTTCCCACTGCTCTAATAACTCTGTTTTTCAAATCCTCCTGCCCATTAAATGGATCAATTAATTCTAAATTTTTAATTTTTAACTTTTCATTTTTAATTTTTATCGCCATCGCATTGATAGTAAAATCTCTTCTTGCTAAATCTTCTTCTATCGTTTTGGCCCATCTAACTTTATCAGGGTGACGCCTATCGGTATATTTTTCTTCAATTCTAAAAGTGGTCACCTCAATCTCTCTTAACGTAGGATCTTTTGAGGCTGTTAAAATAGTAACTGTTCCAAATTTATTCTCTATAAAATGCTTAGGAAATATTTTTGCAACCTCCTCTGGTGTTGCATCAGTTGCTATATCCCAATCTTGAGGCTTTACTCCACGAAGCGCATCTCTTACACATCCTCCAACAATGTAAGCCTGAAAGTTTTTTTTCTCTAACTTTCTTATTGCTTCCAAAACTTCTTTGGGAATTTTAATTTTGAGTGTTGTATCTTGCATTTTTAACCTTATTCATCTTATCTTGAATATTGCTTTTTTTCAATTCTTTTTGTAGAATAAAGCTGATGAAGCTTCCTATGGAAGTTAAAGAGAAAGCAATTCGCCTTCGGCAGGAAGGTAAAACTTATCGTGAGATTATAAAAGAAATACCTTCTCTTTCTAAAAGCACTTTATCGTCGTGGTTAAAAAATTTACGTTTGAGTGTTCAGGAACAAGAATATTTGGAACGACGTGTGAAAGAAATTGGATATAATGCTCGCGTAAGAGCTGCCTGGACTAAAAAACTAAAAAAGCAAAGGAGAATACAAAAAATTATACGCGATGCGAAAAACGAATTCTTACAACATATCAATGATCCGTTTTTTCTGATAGGCTTAACTCTGTATTGGGCCGAGGGTAATCGAAAACAAGAAGCAGTACAGTTTACAAATTCAGACCCTGTGGCAATTAAACTGATGCTAAATTGGCTAGTAAGATATTGCCAGATAACTAAGCAAGATGTCAAAATACGATTATACATTCATAAAATTTATGCAGATAAGCAGTGTGAAAAATTCTGGTCGAAAATAACAGGTATTCCCTTAGATAACTTCCAAAGAACTATTTATAAACCTACGCCTCATAAAATAAAGAAAAATCCGGAATACAAAGGATGTGTCCAGTTAAGAGTTTTACGCGTTAATCTTTTTTGGCGAATAATGGGATGGATTGAAGCTCTTAAAGAAAATTTTGTGTGAAATTATATTTGCCCCCGTGGTCTAATTGGATAAGGCGTCGCGCTTCGGACGCGAAGATTGCAGGTTCGAGTCCTGCCGGGGGCACAACCTTACCCTTCGGGTAAGGAAGTACCAAGAACCAAGAACCAAATCCCAAATAAGCAC
>JAGGTU010000045.1 GCA_021163545.1 bacterium
ATCACCTTGAACTAGGAGAATTGTGGGATTTAATTGATGTAAAAAGAGCGGCTAAAATTTCAGGTTCTAGATTCGGAATTCTTAAAAATGAGGCTGTTTTGCTGGAGTTTGCTTTAATTAAATTTACTTACGATTTTCTAACAAAAAAATATAATTTTATACCTGTCATTCCGCCAATTTTAATTAGACCAGAGGTAATGAAAGGAATGGGCTATATAGATACAGAGCAGGATTTACAAGAGAGATATTTTTTGGAGAAAGATAATTTGTTTTTAGTGGGAACGGCAGAGCAGGCGGTGGGCCCTATGCATAAAGATGAAATTTTTCAAGAGAAAGATTTGCCAAAACGTTACTTGGCTTTCTCTACCTGTTTAAGAGAAGAGGCAGGTTCCTATGGCAAAGACACCCGAGGAATTTTTCGAGTTCATCAATTTGATAAAATTGAAATGTTTTCTTTTACAAAACCAGAGGACTCACAGAGAGAACTTCAATTTTTGTTGGAGATAGAAAAGGAATTAATGAAACAATTAAAAATTCCTTTTCAGGTGGTAAAAGTTTGTACCGGTGATTTGTCCCGCCCTTCTGCCCAAACTTTTGATATTGAAGCCTGGATTCCTTCACAAAAGCGATATCGCGAAACCCATTCTTGTTCAAACTGCACAGATTTTCAGGCAAGAAGGTTAAATATAAGATTTAAAAGAGAAAAAAGCAACAAAATTGAATTTGCCCATACTCTTAACGGAACGGCCTTTGCTATTGGTAGAACAATAATTGCTATTTTAGAAAATTATCAGCAAAAAGACGGAAGAGTTTTGGTTCCGAAAGTATTGAGAAAATACGCGGGAATTAGAAGAATCCCTAAATAAAATTCAAAATGCAAAATGCAAAATGACAATGCAAAATTACAAGAGAGAATAGTAGAAATAGGTGGGATAAAAACATTTATAAGAACGAAGGGGCAGGGGAAACCCTTTTTGATTTTGCATGGATGGGGAGGAAGTTCCGATTCTTGGAAGGAAGTGCAAACCAAATTAGCTAATCGATTTTGGGTTATTGTGCCAGATTTACCCGGTTTTGGCAAAAGTGATGCCCCCAAAAAAGCGTGGAATGTAGAATGTTATGTCGAGTTTGTTTTTGCATTACTCAACAAATTAAATATTGTTAATGAGTTTTATCTTCTCGGACATTCTTTTGGGGGCGCAATTGCAACTAAAATTGCAGTAACTCATCCAGAAAAAATTAAAAAACTAATTTTGGTCAATGCGAAAGTCATAAGAAGTCATAGAAATCCTATCAAGATGATGGCTGCTTCTATTACAAAATTGATAAATCTACTTTTTGGTTGGGTACCTGGATATAAATATTTAAGAAGACTTTTTTATCGATTTTTCTTAAGGAAAACAGATTATTTAGAGGCAAAAGGAATCATGAGAGAAACTTTTAAAAGAGTGATCTCTGAAAATTTAAAATATCTTTGTCCTAAAGTAGCCTCACCCACTTTAATTATCTGGGGCAAAAGAGATAAAATTACTCCTTTAAGGGAGGGCTTAAAACTTCATAGACTCATTCCAAATTCAGAGATAGTTATAATAGATGAAGCCAAGCACGCTCCTAATCTTTCTCATCCTCAAAAACTAGCTCAAATTATTAACCAAAAGATTGTATAATGAGGATACTTCTTATAGCCCTATGGGCTTTGCATCAAATCAAGGCAATTCTTTTTTGGGTCTATCTTTGGCAATTAAAAGAATATCACAGAAAAAGATTTATTGATCATTTTAGGACCCATAAAGGAAAGAGTATTTTTTTCAATTGGCAGATAGGAATAAAAATTGTTTTTCTGTGCCTTCTTTTTCTTGTGAAATCAATCTTTCTGGTTTACATAGTTTTGCTGCTTTATTTATTGGGAAGTTTAAAATCCCTTGTAAATTTTTATAAAAGACGTCTTAAAAAACCTATTTTTACTTTCAAGGCCACCATAATATGCGGAGGATGTTTTATGTTATTTGCATTCATAGTGAGCATTTTGCTTGTTTTTGGTGTTGATATTATTCAACTTGTTCAATGGCTTCTTGTGATGGATTTATTAACATTTTTATTTGTTAGCCTTTTTGTTTTTCTGATGCATCCCCTTACTCTCTTTTTTCAATATAGATTGTTGCAAAAAGCAAAGAATAAGAGAGAGCAATTTAAAGATTTAATAGTAATTGGTATTACCGGAAGTTATGGCAAAACTACAACAAAGGAAATTATATCTTTTGTGTTGGCTCATAAGTTTAAAGTACTAAAAACAGAAAAACATATTAATGCTGAGGTAGGTATTGCTAAGACAATCTTAGAAAAGTTAAGCGATCAAGAGATTTTTGTTGTGGAGATGGGCGCTTATGAAAGAGGAAAAATAAAGCAGGTATGTAAAATGGTAAAACCAAAAATCGGAGTTTTAACAGGAATAAACCAGCAACATATGGCAACTTTTGGAAGCCAGAAGAATATCGTTAAAGGGAAGTTTGAGTTGATAGAGGCGTTGCCAGAAGACGGAGTGGCGGTGGTGAATTGGGACAATAGATTTATAAACTCAAAACTCAAAAGTCAAAAGTCAAAACCACAACTCAAAAGTCAAAAATTAAAAAATATTAAAATTATTAAATACGCTATTAAAAATAAAAATGAGGCGGATGTCTGGGCAGAGGATGTGAAAGTTCAAAAAGAAAAACTTTCTTTTTGGATATCTACAAAAGAAGGAAAGAAGGAGTTTTGTGAAGTAAACTTAATTGGTGGGCACAATGTTTATGCTATTTTGGCGGCTTGTGCGGTGGCAAAAGAATTAGGAATGTCATTAAATGAAATTATTCAAATTTTAAAGGAAATAAAGCCAGATTTTGGAGCAATGAAATTAAAAAAAGGAGTGGGTGGAATTAATGTTATTGATGCTTCATATTCAGCAAACCCGGATGGGGTAATATCCGCTCTAGATTATCTTAAAATTTGGGAAAATAAAAAGGTAATTGTGATGCCTTGTCTTATCGAACTTGGAAGCGTTTCAAAAGAAGTTCATAGAAAAATAGGTGAAAAAATTGCCGAGGTTTGCGATTTAGCAATTATAACCACAAAAGATAGGTTCAAAGAGATACAAGAAGGGGCCATTAAAAAAGGAATGAACAAAGAGGGAATTGTGTTTATCGATCAACCAAAAAAAATTGCTGAGACAATTAAAAATTTTTGCCAAGAGAAAGATATCGTGCTTTTAGAAGGAAGGGTACCCTCGGGGCTAGTAGACTTGTTAATACTTCCTCAGGAATAAATATCTAATTATGACACTGACAAGGAAACAAAAACCCATTTTTATATCTCTATCACCAAATGTGGAAAAAGACGATGTTTGTTTAACATTGAGATTAATTTTCAAACCTTGGAGGTGGCAAAAAGGGGAGAGTGTTGAGTTGCTGGAAGAGGAATTTAGGCAATATTTTGGCGTTCAATATGCTTTTTCTTTTAACAGTGGTAGATCTGCATTCTTGGCAATTTTAAAATCACTAAACTTAAATAAGGGCGATGAAATATTAATTCAAGCATTTACTTGTAATGCTGCTGTGAATCCAATTCTTGCTTTGGGTTTAAAGCCGGTATATATAGATATTGAAAAAGACACCCTAAACATTGACCCAAAAGATTTAGAAAGAAAAATTGGACCCAAGTCAAAAGTAGTGTTAGTTCAACATACCTTTGGTCTTCCTGCAAAATTAGATGAGATCTTAGAAATTTGCCAAAAACACAATCTTATTTTAATTGAAGATTGTGCACATTCGTTGGGCGCCTTGTATAAAGACAAGAAGATTGGAACTTTTGCAAAAGCAGCATTTTTTAGTTTTGGAAGGGATAAAATTATCTCTTCTGTTTATGGAGGAATGGCTATAACAAATGATCCTGTTTTAGCTGAAAACCTAAAGAGTTATCAAGAAAAACTTAAATATCCCGGCTGCTTTTGGATTTTTCAACAACTTTTACATCCAATTTTAGTTGAATACCTAATAAAACCCCTTTATCGATTTGATGAATTTGGGAGGTATCTCCTAATTCTTTTCCAAAAAATAGGTATTTTATCAAAAGGTGTCACAAAAAAAGAAAAAAAAGGAAAGCTTCCGCGGTATATTCCCCAAAAAATGCCAAACGCTTTGGCTGTTTTGGCATTAAATCAAATGAGAAAACTCAAGAGATTTAACCAACATAGAAAAGAAGTAGCTGAAATTTATCAACATGAATTGAGGGATATAGGTTTAATTTCCCCAAAAAATCAAGAAGGGAGAATTTTTATGCGGTACCCTATCATTTTGGAAGGAAGAGATACAGATAGGATTTTAAAAGAGTTCCGAAAAAAGAAAATTTTTCTTGACGATGGTTGGAGAAAGACACCGATTGTTCCTCCAGATACTGACCAAAAAAGCATGGGGTATCAATTCGGAAGTTGTAAAATAGCTGAACTTGTAGCTAAATACATTGTAAATCTTCCCACTCATATTAATATTTCTAAAAAAGAAGCTCGAGCAATTTCGGATTTATTGAAAGATTTTGTTTCTGTTGATCTTTCAAAAGAAACGTGATATATTTTCTTATTCAAAAAGGAGGTGACAAAAATGGAGCGTTCTTTAACATTGAAAGGTCACAGACTTATGCTACTTTATAAGAAGGAGGAGATAGATAAGGCAATCAAGAGGTTGGCAAAAGAAATATATAAAACTTACTGCTCATACCTTACCGAGAAAAACTTTCTTTTAAAAATAATCGTGATCTTAGAGGGAGGAAGATGGTTTGATGCAGCCCTTGCAATGGAGCTTGGTAAATTGTTTCCCGTGGGCGCTATAGCCCACGATAGTATTTCTGTTTCAAGTTATAAAGATAATACCAGCCCCAAAGAGGTTCAAATCTTAAAAGATACAAAAAACCCCATCGGTGGACAGCATGTATTAATAGTTGATGATATAGTGGATACAGCTGGAACGCTGGCAAAATTGTTAAAAATACTGAAGGCGCGAAATCCAGCCTCTTTGAGAACTTGTGTGCTCATAGACAAGACACCAAGAAGAGAAAAGGAAATCCCTTTGGACTTTGTTGGGTTTAGGCTTCCAAAACCACTATTCCTCATAGGCTTTGGTTTAGACTGGGCAGAGGCGGGACGCGAATTAGAGGATATCTATTATATTGAGGGATTGTAGCAATATTTGGGAGTTTAAAACAGGTCGCCTTTTGGCGGCCTTTTATTTAGATAAAAATTGTGTAAAATAATATAATATGGAAATAATTGGTCAAGATATAAGACAATATATACAAGAAAGAATTTTAGAAAAAAAGCCCCAGACCCAAGAGGAAGTACTGAAAATTTTAGATGAGGTTTTTCATGAACTAAAAGCCACAGGTAAAATAAGAAGTGACGCAGATTTAGAATATTGGAAAAATTATTTTTCTCAGAGGTGGCAACAATTTTTAGATAGATAATAATATGCTTAAATATACAGATCTCAAGAAAGGAGTTATTTTTTTAATGGATAATCAGCCTTTTTTGGTTTTGGAATCAAGTCTAGTGAAATTACAGCGTCAAAAGCCTATTTTAAGGGCAAAAATTAAAAATTTAAAAACAGGAGCAATAATCACCCAAAGTTTTACTCAGGCAGATGAATTTGAAGAAGCAGAGATTGAGAAAAAACCATTACAATTTCTTTATAGTCACAGAGGAAAATTTGTTTTTATTGAACCACAAAAACCTCAAAATAGAATTGAGTTTAATGAAGATTTTATAGGTGAAAGGTGGAAGTATTTGAAAAAAGGAGCTCAGGTCAATGCAATTATTATTAATAATCAAATTGTTGATATTGAGCTGCCAATCAAAATGGAATTTAAAGTTATTGAAGCCCCACCTTCTTTTAAAGGTGATACTGCTCAAGGAGGCACCAAAACTGTGACTATTGAGACCGGCGCAAGGATAAATGTGCCGATGTTTATAGAGGAAGGGGATATAATAAGAGTGAATACTCAAGATGGCACTTATGTTGAAAGGGTGAAAAGCAGAGATAAAAGCAATTAAAGTTTCTTTGGAAATTTGGTGTTTCTGACAAAATTACCCTTCGCTCAGCTGCGCCTACTCTGCTAAGCCTCCCTTCGCCACTTAGCGGGGTCTTGCTCGGCTAAGCAGGAGTAGATCCCACTGCCTACCTGAGGCTGAACTCAGGGTAATTCTGCCAGAAAGTGTTTGAACGAGCTCTTAACTAACAATTCAGCCTGCGTGGCGCGTTTTCAAAAAATTTTATTGTGATCACTGAAGCAAATATGGAAATACAAAAAATCACAGATAAAAACCTATGGGAAAACTTTCTTAAAGATTGTTATCCAAAGACATTTCTTCAATCCTGGAATTGGGGAGAGTTTTCAAAATCAATGGGACAAAAAATTTGGAGGTTGGGAGTGTTTGAACAAGAAGAACTGTTGGCAACCTGTTTGGTAGTAAAAGTGAAAGCAAAGAGAGGCACTTTTTTAATGGTGGAGCATGGACCGAATATAAAAAATTCCAAGTTTCAAATTCCAAATTCCAAACAAATTCCAAACCCCAAATTCCAAATTCTAAACATTCTTTTAGGAAAACTAAAAAAAATAGCAAAAGAAGAGGAGGCGAGTTTTATAAGAGTTTGTCCTATTTGGGAAAGGAGCAAGGAGAATGAAGAAATTTTTAAAAAATTAGGGTTCAAAAATGCGCCAATCCATGTTCATCCAGAGATTAGCTGGATTTTAGAGCTAGACAAAACAGAAGAGGAACTTTTATATGGGATGAGGAAAACAACAAGATATTTGATTCGCCGGGCTCAAAAAGATTCAGAGATTCAGATTAAAAAAAGCCAATCGCTGGAAGATTTAGAAAAATTCTATAAGATTTATCAAGAAACAGCCTCTTACCATAGTTTTGTGCCTTTTTCTTTTGATTATCTAAAAAACGAATTAGAGGTATTTAAAAAAGATGATCAAATCTTAATATTTTTGGCAAAGTACAAAGAAGAGGTTGTCTCAGGGGCAGTAGTTGTTTATTGGCAGAATGGAGGATTTTATCATCATGGAGCCTCTTTGAGAAAATATTCAAAAATTCCAACCAGTTACTTAATTCAATGGGAAGCAATAAAAGAAGCAAAAAAAAGAGGTTGCGATTTTTATAGTTTCTGGGGAATTGCTCCAGAAGACAAACCTAATCATCCTTGGAAGGGCCTAACTTTGTTTAAAAAAGGATTTGGTGGCAAAAAAGAGGAATACGTCAAAACAAAAGATTACCCTCTTTCATGGAGATATAAAATAAATTGGGTTATTGAAACATTGCGCAAAATCAAGCGAGGTTATTATTAATATGGCCAAGTATTATAGGAAATACAAAAAAATTCGAAAAAGGAGATCTCCCTTAAAGGCAATTTTACAAAGCCAATTTTTTTTATTTACTTTTTTGTCTTTTTTCCTAATCTTTGGACTTTTCTATTTATTTGTTCTCTCGCCCGTTTTCTCTATCCAAGAAATCAAAGTAGAAGGAAATTTGCATTTTGTTTCTAAAGAAGAAATAAAAGAATATATTCATGCGGCTGTAGGAAATAATTTTCTGAAATCAAAAAGCCTCTTTTGCTTTTCAAAAAAGGCACTCTCCCACTCACTCCTTCAAAATTTTCCAGCAATTTATGAGATTAAAATAAAAAGAGTTTTGCCACATATTTTGCTAGTTCAAATTCAAGAAAGAGATCCGGTGGCACGTTTTTGTAAAGAAGAGAAATGCTTTTTAATGGACAAAGAGGGTGTTATTTTTTACCCTGCCACATCAAACAATCTGGTTATTTTTAAAAAAGAAAAGGCAGAAATTCAAATAGGAAAAGAAGCAGTTAATAAGGAATTGCTGGGCAAGATGCTGACTATATTGAATGTTTTAAAAGAAGAATTGACAATAGAAACCCAAGAGGTGTTTTTGGCTCCTTTAGAGATAAAAATACACACAAAAGATGGCCCCATATTGATTTTGGCACCCCAAAAAGATCTGAAAAATCAGATTGAAGACTTAGAGGTGCTTGTAGAGAAACAAATAGGTAAGGAAAATTTAGGAGAGATTGAATATATAGATCTTCGTTTTGATAAAATCTTCTATAAAGCCAGAGAAAGAAAGGAATAATTGATCATTTTTCTGGGATGTAGTAAATAAATATTGAATTACCCGCCCGAGCTACAGGTTGATATTCTTCCAGCCATTTATAATATTCCGCTGGTTGATCAAATCCTTTAATTGGCTTTCCAACCCCACCTTGTAAAAATGTAGCTGAAACAGCTAACCAACCTTTTGGTTTTTCTTTTTTTGGATCAAACTTCTGCCATCTTTGCCCCAGTCTGTATTCCACATCGTCTCCGCCAAAATAATCTACATATATTTTCTGGATGTTTCTTTCTTCAACAAACTTCTGAAGTCTTTTTAAATCCTGACCCCAATCATAATTTGAATCAACAACATATTTATATCCATTTTTTGGTCCTCCAAAGGCTTCATTGAAATAAGAAAGGTAATGAGGAAAGCATAAGAGGGAACTTAAGACATACCAGAGCGCCAACACTCCCACAAATCCTAAAAATACTTTTTTCTTTTTTTTCTCTAATTTCTCATAAACTGATTTTACCCCACAGACAGTTAAAAGATAGGTAAATGGGAAAATTGGTAAAAGGTGTCTTACGCCGATATTTAGGTTGCCAGTAATAGAAGTAAACCAATAAATAACAAAGAAAAGCAAGAAGGCAAGAAGTTCAAAATTGGCAATCATGCATTGTCGCAGATGGATACCTCTTAGGTGTTTAAGTTGGAGAAGATAAAACCCTGCTAAAAAAAGCATTAAAATAATCAATCCCAAAGGCACTTTCATGAGAAATACTAAAGGAAAGTAATATTTTATGCCGCCTCCTGAGACAGTTCCAAGAAAATAAACAGTGTTGCCATAACTTACTCTCTGTGTTGCCATTAAGAGACCTAAAAGATAATGAGCAAGCGGTCTTGTGAAATTATTCTTTGTCATCCAGATGCAAAGATTTTTTAAGGGCTTCCATGGGCTCGAAGCGAGAATTTCTTGAGTGTCAGCGATTTGTTTCTCTTGGGGATAGGCGAATGTATGGAAATAATAAAAAGGCCAGATAATCAATACTACCGCTACAATGCCCGCGCAGATTGCCTTAATGATATATTGGGCTAAATTCTTCCAATTAAAACCGGTCTTTAAAAGTGGCCATAGAATAACAATGATGCCAAAAAACGGAATCAAAAGAATTAAAGAAAATTTTATAAGAAGCGCCGCTCCCAGAACAATTCCAGCCATGATCAAGTTCTTCCAGTTTGGATTTTTTAAAAAGTAAATCCAAAAATAGGTCGCTAAAATTGCTCCAAAGGCGGCTCCAACATCTGTGGTGACCAATCTTCCATGTGCCAAAATAGTAGGGGAGAGGGCAGCAAAAATTAAAGCTAGAATTGCAAATTTTTCCCCAACAAGTTTTTTTGCCCAAAAATATATAAACCAACAGAAAAGCATCATTACAATTATCATTGGAATTCGAGCAAAAAACATTATCTGATCTGGGTTATTTCCTGATTTAAAGATAAACTGATTACCAAACCACCATTGATTATTTACGCCTTCTGTCCATGAGGGATGATTTTCAGGAAAATTCAGATTTAGAAACATTAAAGGAAAAGCTGCCAAATCTTTGATTAAAGGAGGATGTTCGGGGTTTAAGCGATAGTCATTCTTATAAAGGTAAGAAAAACCCGCAGGAATATGCGCAAGCTCATCCATTGTTAGAGAAATTTCTCTTGCAGAGAAAAAAGCCAAAAAGAAGGCAACCAATAATATTGAGGCAATTAAGCAATAAAGATATATTTTCTTCATATTGAATAAATTTAATTATAAAATCTCAAAACTAATTATGGGGTAGTCTTTTTTTATTTTACCTTGGGGATACTGTTTTTTTAACTGTTCCAAAATTGTTTCATCTTCTTTCATTAAAAGAATCAAAGATCTTTTTTCTGCTTTTATCTTATCTACATCTTCTGGCTTCAAATACACGGCTCTTATTTCTCCGTATTTTGAGATTTCCTCAAAGACTAATGTTTGTGCTGGCATGGGTATTCCATTTAACCAAGAGACAGGCACACCGTCTTCATTTACAATCACATATCTTTTTACATCTTCTTCAAAAGAGGTAAGATATTCTCCCATTTGAACAAAATTCTTACAAAAAGCCCCTTTTACATTTTCGTTTTTGGCGAACAAAATAAAGTATCGATTAGCTTGATTTGATAAAACAAAAAGAAGAAAGACAATAGCCAGCGTTTTTAAGAACAAGGGAGCAAATTTGTATTGTGTGAGTATTTTTCTTATTTTTTCATACACCCAAAGAGCTGCAAATCCGACAAAGATATATACAAAAGGAATGGTACCAATTGTACGGAGAGAGTGGGGGATACCTTCATAAGTTAAAATGCCCGGCAAAAGGAAAACAAAGAAGCCAAAAAGAGGGATAAAATAAAAGAAAGCTCGTTTGTTTTTCTCTTCAAGAAAAACAAAAAACCTATTTACAAAGATCAAAATACCTACAAGAAAGAGAATACCTATTGGCCAAAATAATTGAGGAGCGCCAGAGATGTTGTGCCGCCAGTTTCTATCGCCAGCAAAATTAAACATTAAAAGATGTTTAAATAAGCTCTCTCGAAAAGCGCTTATAAAGTCTTTCTGGGAAAAAATTGAGATGGGGCCTAATCTTCCAAAAAAATCTTGCGGATGATAAAGAAAATAAATACCCAAAGGAAGGGCAACTAAAAAAGTCGGAAGTAGGAATTTTGCGCTCAAAATTATAAATTGTTTTAAATTTTTTCTTCTTCCAATCACCAAAAGATATAACCAGATGGCCAACAGAAAGAATACCCCTAACCTAAAAGAAGAATATGTATAAAACCCAAGACCAAAGAATATACCTGATAGAATTATCGCCCACCCCTTTTGTCTTCGATATCCTAACAACAAAAAATAAAGCCAAAACGTCAAAACAAACGGCAAAAGAATGCCTCTGAAACCAATTCTTGAGAAATTTGTATGCCAAAAAGATGTTGCCAGAAAGAACGAAGCCAACAAAGAGACTATGTCTCTTTTTTCTTCACCAAGATGATAGAATATTTCTTTTGAAAATAGGTATAATCCTAAAACTGTGAGAACTCCAAAAAAAACAGAGACAAATCTTAGTGAAAAGGTGCTTGTGCCAAAAATCTTAAAAGAAAGAAATACTAAATTAATAAATAGCCCTTCCCTTCCGTTATTTTCAGGATAAAAAATTTTACCCGGAAATAAATAGGCCTCATTTGCATTAATTGCTTCATCCGGATAAAGTCCCGGGGGAATAGATTTAAGTTGCCAAAGACGGAAAAAAGAGGCGACAAAAAGAATGAAAAATAAAAGACAAATTTTAGTTTTTTTGGCCATTATTTTATTTTAACTAAAAAGAAGGAAAAATAAACCACAAACAAAAAGCCCACAAAAGAGAAAATCTCTTTTGTGGGCTAAGGAACGAAGACCTCAAGCATCCTTTTAAGTATATCTATTTCAAAATAAGTAGCAGGCATTATTGTTTCTCCATCTACTTGAGCATTTATTGGAGTAGCAGACTTAACAGTCATTTTTGTAAATTGGAAGATTCTAAATGTAGGATCAAGGATATGAGCACCTTGCCACACAGAATATGCCTTTCTTAATATAGACCATTTGCTTAGTGGAAGAACAACACATGCGTCTAAAAAGCCATCATCAATTTTTGCTTGAGGGTTTATCTTGAAACCGCCTCCGTAACGAAAACTATTTGTAATTGAAAGCATAAAAACTTCTCCAGCAAGACTTGATCTATTACTCTCAATTTTTATCTCTATTGGTTCAAATCGGGTCCAAGGCAAAAAGAAGTAAAGAAGAGCAATCACATAGCACCATTTTGCATCCAAAGGCAGGAGGTATCTTTTTAACCGCTTCATCTTTGGCCGAATCTTAAGATCTTGAAGCTGATTGATAAAAGCATCAAATCCAAAACTGACTGTGTTTACAAATAATCGGTCATTTATTTTGCCAAGATCTACCCGTTTTGTCTTACCCTGACCAATGATCTCAAGCGCCTTTTTGATTTTTCTGGGTATTCCTAAGGCTGAGGCAAAATCTACACCACTGCCAAGAGGTATGAGTCCAACTTTTACGTTTTCAAGTGGTAAACACTGGAGACCGTGATGGAGTGTACCATCGCCACCACAAAAAATTACTGTATCAAAATTTGTATCTTGGAGAGCCTCTTTTCTATCTTTTCCAACAATAAACACTTCTCCTTTTCCAAGAACAGCATTTGCTGTTTTGATAAGAGTGTTCTGTTTTCTTTTGGAGATTCCCAACTGCGCCTCAGGATTAATTACCAAAAGGTATCTCATCCATATCACCTCCTATAAAGAGCTTTATGATATTCTACAATAAAAAATGCCAAATAACAAGATTAGCAGTCAAAAGTCTTGACTGCTAATTCACGATTATTATAATGAATAATGATGATTGATATAACCCCTCGCCAGAAGAAGATTTTATTCAAAACAATTGAGGAATATATCAAAACTGCCCAACCAGTGAGTTCTTTAAGATTGAATGAGCGATATAATTTCAATGTTAGCCCAGCCACTATCAGAAATGAGATGATGGAGTTATCAAGAAAAGGTTTACTCTTTCGTCCTTATAGTTCCTCGGGCAGAATACCTACAGATAGAGCCTATCTTTTCTTTGTAGAGGAATTTATCAAAAACGTAAAACCTCATAAAAATCTACTTAAGGAGCTAAAAGAAATTAAAACGAGCCTAGATGATTTACTAGACTTTTCACAACATCTGACCAGAATTTTGAATGAATTTTCCTCAAGCTTGGTATTAAATTATCTTTTTGAAAAAGACCTTTTATGGGAGGAAGGGTGGACAGATGCTTTACTTGAGCCAGAATTTTCAGATAGAAATTGCGTAAAAAAATTTGCAAGACTAGTTGAAGAAACAGAACGTAAAATCCAAGATATTTTTTACAATGAGCCTTTTAGAAGTGTAAAAGTATTTGTAGGAAAAGATAACCCGATTAACAAATGCGATGAGTTTAGTATAATTGTCTCGCGAGTAAAAATTCCAAAAACTCAAAAAGGTGCCTGCGTTATACTTTTGGGACCAAAAAGGATGCCCTATAAGAGAAATTTACAAGCCATTTATACATTACTTGAGTTTGTTGAAAAAATATGAAGAAAGAAAAAAACTTGGAAAAGGAAATAGAGAAGCTGAAGAAAGAAATAGAAAAACTTAAAAAAGAGAAAGAAGAGTATTTAGCAGGATGGCAAAGAGAAAGAGCCAATCGCTTAAATTATATAAAGGAAGAAAAAGAGAGATTAAAGGAGTCTTTAGAAGTGGCAAATGAGGGTTTAGTTTTAAAACTTCTTTCTGTTTTAGATAGTTTTAAAAGAGCAGAAGAAGTAATCCCGCAAGACCTAAAAGGAAACCAAATTATTCGAGGTTTTTTACAAATTAAGAATCAGCTGAAAGAGATTTTAGAGAAAGAAGGATTGGAGGAAATTCAGGTAGAAGTAGGGGAGAAATTTAATCCAGAAATTCATGAGGCGGTGGGCGCAATTGAAGAAAAAGATTTACCTGAAGACGTTGTCGCTCAGGTTTTGGAAAAGGGGTATAAGTTTAAAGGGAGGGTAATTCGTCCAGTGAAAGTAAAAATTTCTTTCAAAAAGGTCGAAAAAAATAAAAATTAAAAATTATTCTGGCGGCTTATGGCCTTAGTACCCTACAACCCCTTTAGAGATATAGAAAGATTTTTTGATGAATGGGCAGCAAAATTTGATGAACTTTCCTTTCCAGAAATTTCCTTAATAGAGGAACCAAAGATGGATATTTACGAGAAGGATGGGAAACTTGTAGCAGAAATTGCTATGCCTGGAGTTGATCCGAAGTCTATTGATGTTTCAGTAGAAGATAATGTATTAAGGGTGGAGGCAAAAAAAGAGGAGAAGGTTGAGGAGAAGAAAAAGAATTATTATAGAAAAGAGATCAAGGCCGGTTACCTCAAGAGAATGGTTGCCTTACCTGTTGATGTTGTTGGAGAAAAGGCTAAAGCTATATATCAAAATGGGGTTTTGAAAGTAGAAATTCCCAAAAAAGAAGAGAAAAAGAAAAAGGAAAAAAAGGTGCCTGTAAAAGTAGTAAAATAAATTGGAGATTCTGACCCCCTCTTACTTTTAAACAAGTAGGAGGGGGGATTGAATCTCCAAAATAGAATTGAATAAAATTAATTTTCCCAAACTTATGGCAAAAATACTTGGAATAGACCTAGGTACCACCAATTCAGCTATGGCCATTATAAAAGATGGTCAGCCCCAAATTATTGAGAATAGAGAAGGCGCAAGAGTCACTCCTTCTGTTGTTGCTTTGACAAAAAACGGAGAGAGACTGGTTGGGGTTTTGGCTAAAAGACAACAGATTACCAATCCAAAAAATACAATTTTCTCTGTAAAAAGACTTATTGGAAGAAGATTTGAAGATCCTGAGGTACAGAGAGATCTTAAGATTTTACCTTACGAGATTAGAAAAGCATCGGATGGAGGTGTGGAGGTAAAAATGGGAGATAAGTGGTATCGACCTTTTGAAATTTCAGCTATGGTATTGCAGAAATTAAAACATGATGCAGAAGAGAAATTGGGAGAAAAAATAGATCAAGCAATTATTACTTGTCCTGCATATTTTGACGATTCCCAAAGAAAGGCTACAAAGCTTGCAGGAGAGATAGCCGGATTTGAGGTCAAAAGAATTATTAACGAACCAACAGCTGCAGCCTTGGCCTATGGCCTAACTAAAAAAGAAAACCAAAAAATTGTTGTGTATGATTTTGGAGGAGGAACTTTCGATATATCAATTATTGAAACTGGAGATGATACAGTTGAGGTTAAAGCTACAGGAGGTGATACTCATCTTGGAGGAGATGATTTTGACCAAAAAATCATTGGTTGGCTGGTAGAACAATTTAAGAAAGACCAAGGAATTGATTTAAGAAAAGATCCTTTAGCCCTTCAGCGGTTAAAGGAAGCAGCAGAAAAAGCCAAAATTGAGCTCTCAACCACTTATGAGACAGAAATTAACCTTCCCTTCGTTACTTCTGATGCCTCAGGGCCAAAGCATCTTTATTACAAACTTACACGAGCTCAACTTGAGGAGATGGTAAAAGAATATGTAGATAAGTCTATTGAGCTTGTGAAGCAGACTTTAAAAGAGGCAAAGATGGAGCCAAAGGATATTGATGAAATCATTCTTGTTGGAGGACAAACAAGAATGCCATTAATTCAGCAGAGAATTAAAGAAATTTTTGGCAAAGAGCCTAGAAAAGATATCAATCCAGATGAGGTAGTTGCAATTGGAGCAGCAATTCAAGGAGGAATTTTGCAAGGCGAGGTGAAAGATGTCTTACTTTTGGATGTTACTCCTTTATCTTTGGGCATTGAGACTTTGGGGGGTGTGAATACAATTTTGATTCCAAAGAATACCACTATTCCCACTGCAAAGACTCAGATTTTCTCAACTGCTCAAGATAATCAAACCTCAGTTGAGATTCACGTGCTTCAAGGTGAAAGACCCATGGCAAAGGACAATAAATCTTTGGGAAGGTTTATCTTAGATGGCATTCCTCCTGCTCCAAGAGGCGTCCCTCAAATTGAGGTGACCTTTGATATCGATGCCAATGGTATTTTAACTGTTACCGCAAAAGATAAAGCAACAGGAAAGAGTCAATCTATAAGAATTGAGGGGTCTTTGGGTGTTTCAAAGGAAGAGGTTGAGAGAATGAAAAGAGAGGCGGAGATGCATGCAGAAGAAGATAGAAAGAAAAGAGAACTGGCAGAGACAAAGAATAATGCTGACGCAATAATTTACACTGCTCAAAAAACTTTAAAAGAATTTCAAGATAAGATTAAAGAGGAGGATAAGAAAAACATCGAAGAAAAGATTGAGAGTTTGAAGAAATTGAAAGAGAGTGATAATATAGAAGATATAAAGAGGGGTATTCAGGAGCTCTCGGAAACAATGCAAAGAATTGGAGCAGAGCTTTATAAATCTCAAGGAAGTTCTGGTAGTTCTCAGGAGGATTCCTCACAAGATGAAGGTGGGCCAAAAGAAGGAGAGTATAAAGAGAAATAATTGCCTGGGAAGTAATTTGAAAAAGCGCTCGGCAACAAAGTTTCAAAGTACCGGCTGCCCAAATCCCAGCGAGATTTGGCAGCCTGAGGCCCTGGGCGGCTGACTCCTCGCTTCGCTCGGAGACCGTGCTCAGCCGTCTCCGAGAGCTACTTTGAAACTTGTTGCCTCGCTTTTACAGGAATATCGCTATTCTCAATTAGCTCAAATAATATTGGCAACCAAATAAAAAATTATGAAGGATTATTATAAAATTTTAGGTGTTCCACCGGATGCTTCAGATGAGGAGATAAAAAAAGCCTATAGACGTTTGGCTCATAAATATCATCCAGATAGGGGAGGGGATGAAAAGAAGTTTAAGGAAATAAATGAGGCCTATCAGGTTTTGTCTGATAAAGAAAAAAGGGCCCAATATGATAGATATGGGAAAGTTTTTGAGGGTGCAGGAGAGGGTTTTCGGGGACCTTTTGAGGGATTTGATTTTGATAATTTCTGGCAATCGGACTTTGAAAGAAAAACCGGTTTTGATTTTGAGAATTTAGAAGATTTATTTGAGGAATTTTTTGGTTTTTCTGCAAGAAGAAAGGAGGATAGAAGAAAAGGCAGAGATTTAGAAGTAATAGTTGAGATGAACCTAGAAGAGGTTTTAAAACCTCAAAAGAAAAAAATAACTTTATACAAATATGTAGTCTGCCCAAGATGTGATGGTAAGGGGGCTGAGCCGGGATCTCAATTGAAAGAATGCCCAACATGTAGAGGCAGGGGAGAAGTTCAGCAAATTAAAAGAACTTTTTTTGGGACTATTTCAAGATATACAACTTGTCCTACTTGTAAAGGAGAAGGATATATTCCTGAGAAACCATGTAATGTATGCAAAGGCGAAGGCCGAATTAAAAAAGAAGAAACAATCGAGATTACTATTCCCGCGGGCGTTGACTCAAACCAGATCTTACAATTTAAAGGTTTGGGAGATGCAGGACGAAAAGGAGGTAAATCAGGAGATTTGTATGTAAAAATACATATTAAACCCCATCCACGATTTAAGAGAAAACATGATGATCTTTATACTATAGTTCAAGTTCCTTATTCTCTTGCAGCACTAGGAAGTGAAGTAGAGGTGGAAACACTGGAAAAAACGGTTTTACTTAAAGTGCCTGCAGGTACAGAATCTGGTGAGGTTTTCAGACTTAAAAATTTAGGCATTCCTCATTTTGGAGGATATGGAAGAGGGGATTTGTATGTTGAGATTCAGATTAAAACCCCAAAAAGATTGACAAAAAAGCAAAAAGAGTTATTAAAGAAGTTACAGGAAGAAGGGTTGTAGGTGAGTGATTAAGTGGTTAAGTGATTGGAGTGATCGAGTGAATAAGTTGTTTAAAAATTACAAATTAAAGATTAAAAATTACTGCTGCCCCCGTAGCTCAATTGGTAGAGCAATGGCCTTTTAAGCCAGAGGTTCCGCGTTCGAGTCGCGGCGGGGGCACTTAGACTTCTTTCTTGTATATTCGGAAAAAGAATCAAAAAGCCGGGCTTAAAGAAATCCTGGCTTTTTATATTCAGATGCTTGACAGGGTAAATAAAGGATTATAATTTGCAAAAAAATGAGAAAATTTTCTCTTATAACTTATGGGTGTAAGTTGAACCAAGCAGATTCAGAGATAATCTACGGAATTTTGTCAGAAAAATTTCAGCCCTCATCAGAAGATGAGGCAGATTTTGTTGTGATAAACAGTTGTGGAGTTATTGAAAAAACTCAAAGAAAAATAGAAAGAAAGATTCAGGTATTAAAAAAGAAGCACAAAAAAATAATTTTAGCAGGATGTCTTCCTCTTATTTCAGAAAAAATAATGAAGCAAGTTGATGGAGTTATAGGTCCTCAAAACGTTTTAGAAATTCAAGAGGTAGTAAATCAGGTATTTGAGGGAAGAAAACCTGTTTATCTTAATAAAACCCCAATTGACAAGGCCAAACTTTGCTCTCTCAAAATGAGAACTCCTTTTACTACTACGGCTATCATTCCAATTTCAGAAGGTTGTCTTGGAGAATGTGCCTATTGCGCAACAAAATTTGCTCGAGGAAAGTTATATAGTTTTTCTCAAGATTCTATTTTAAAAGAAATTAAAATGGCTCTGCTTGAGGGATTTAAAGAGATACATTTAACATCACAGGATATTGCCTGTTTTGGGTTAGATAGAGGTAAATATGAATTGCCAGAATTGTTACAGAAGATTATAGAAATTCCCGGAAATTTTTGGGTGAGAATTGGAATGGGCAATCCCCAGCATTTTAAAAAAATTTTAAACCCTCTTCTTTCTCTTTATGATTCCCCAAAAATTTATAAATATCTACATATTCCAGTACAAAGTGGTTCAGATAGGGTTTTAAAAGATATGAAAAGAGGATATAAGACAAAAGATTTTCTTGAAATTATTGAAGCTTTCAAAAAGAGATTTCCAGACCTTATGCTTGTAACCGATATTATTGTTGGCTATCCAACAGAAACCAAAGACGATTTCAAAAAAACAGTTGATCTTATTAAGGAAGTCTCTCCCCGAATAGTTAATATTACTAAATTCTCAAAAAGAGAGAAAACAGAGGCTAGCTTACTAAAAGATTTACCAGATAGAATAAAGACAGAAAGATCTCGTTTTTTAAATAGAATTTGTCTCAAAATTAAAGAAGAAGATAGTAAAAGATTTGTAGGGAGAGAAGAGAAAGTGTTAGTAATAAGAAGAGGAAAGAATAATACATTTCTTGCAAGACCCATACATTTTAGAGCTATTATTTTAAAAAATGCAAAAATTGGAAAGTTTTTGAGGGTTAAAATTAAAAAAGCAAAACCAAATTATCTAATAGGAGAAATAGTGCAACCAAATTCCTAAATTAGCGTTATATTTTATGTCAGGTGAATTTGAAAGAGATCTAGTTAAACGGGCTAAAAAAGACCCAGAAACCTTTGGGTTGATATATGACAAGTATTATCAGCCAATTTTTGGTTATATTTTAAGGCGTACAGCCAATGTTGCTCTTGCCGAAGACTTAACGGCTCAAACATTTTTAAAGGCTTTAAAAAACCTGTGGCGTTTTCGTTGGCAAAATGTGACAATTTCAGCTTGGCTTTATAGGATCGCAACAAATGAAGTGAATTCTTATTACCGGAAAAAGAAGGGTTTTAAAAATGTTTCTTTGGAGGAGGCTAAAAATTTAAAATCAGATATTAATGTATTAGAAGAAATTCAGAAAGCTGAAGAAGAATTGCAAAAAGAAAAAGATTTTCTTTTGCTTCATAAAAAAATTGCTAAATTGAAACCCAAATATCAAACAGTAATTGCTTTGCGATTTTTTGAAAAAAAGAAAGTTTCAGAGATTGCTCAAATTTTAGGGAAGCCCGAGGGTACAATAAAAGCCCAAATTCATAGGGCGTTAAGGCAGCTTAAAAAATTATTAGAGGAAAACGAAACAAAAAATTAATTCTATCATTATATCAATATGGAAGAGCTTAAGAAAAAAATAAATCAAATAAAAAAACCGGAAATAGAGCTTCCTTATTTTAAAGCCGCTTTAAAGGGTAGATTACTCAAAGAACATCAAAAAATGGAGAAGCGTTTTCTTATTGCGCCTTTATTAAAACCGGCTTTGGTTAGTCTACCTATTTTAATAATTTTGATTTTAGGAGTTTTAATACTGCCTCAACAGTTTATGGAAGCTCGTGCTCTGAAAATTGCAAAGGCTCACCCTGAAATTCAAAAGCTAATTCAAGAATACAATATTCGACCTACAGATATTAAATTGCAAGATCAAAAAGCCTATCTTTTATTTATGCCGGAGGAAACACCAGAAAACATATTGGAAGTAGAGAATCAAAAGAGGATGCTTTTGGAAATAGCTTCTGAAAAAGAAACTCTTAAAAAATCCGAAGGAGTTTTAGCAATAGTGGATTTGCAACGAAAAAATGTTGCCAGCATTAAAACAATAAGAGGTAGGGAAGTGGTGCCACTTACTTCACAGGAAGAACAATTAGTCAAAGAAGTTGTTGAGAAAGAAGAAGTTTTAAAAGAAATTCTGCCTCCTACAATAACCATCGAGAAGATAGAACCTGCTTTACCGGAAAAATTAAGATTAGAAAAAAAAGGTACGGAAATCCAGATAGCTCCCCCAAAAAATTTCGAAAAAAGGGCAAAGATATTATACAAAAGCGATGGTAAGAGATGGATGGTAGAGGTAAACTTACAGAAAAAAAAGATAGAAAAATTACAGTTAATCGGCAATCAATAAAGGTCAAATCAAATGAAGAAAATAATTAACTTTATTGATGGCTTATGAGAAAGTTTATTGGAGGCATACTTCTTGCTGCAGTCCTTTTTCCCAGTTTTTCTCTTGCTTTAGAGGTTCCTCAAATAGGTGAGCCTACCACTTTTTCTGAAGCGATTTCACCATATTTGTCAAAATGCTGGCCTAGAGGTATTGAGGTACTCTCACCAAATGGAGGAGAGATATGGCAGAAAGGGAAGATTTATAAAATCAGGTGGACTCTTCTAAAAAACTTGAATGAGGAGCCTTCCCAAGAATGTCTCAATATAGAACACTATATGCCAAAAATGGTAAGAATGGATCTTATTAAATCTGATGGCACGTTTGTCAGACATATTGTCACCACAAGATTAAATAAATGGGAGTATTCTTGGAGGATCCCGTATTCGATACCTTCCTCAGATGACTATAAGATAAGAATTAGGGTTTGGCCTTTGGGTTATTGGGAGTCTTTAAAGAAAAAATGTAAAGATAATCGATGCCCTGCAATTTGGCTCTGGGTTCCACATTGGAGCGACGAGAGTGATAGACCTTTTTCCATTGTAGATGAACCTCCTCTACCACCCCCTTATGATTTTCAACAGGTGATCAGTCTGTTGGAAGATATAGCTCAACAGTTAAATCAAGCCATCAGCCTTCTTACATCCTTGCTTAGAAGCTAAAATTAATTTCTGTTGATTTCTCAAAGGCGCCCGTCATCTTGGCGGGCGCCTTTGAGGTTGATAAAAATAACAATTACCCATTTTTTCTGAGCTTCTTCTTTTCAAAATCAAGAAGTTTGGGTAAAATAAATACAATATCCATGAGAAAATTATTTTTCTTTATTTTACTTTTAATTGGTATCGGTTTATTTGTTTTTGCGTTATATTCCACCGATCTATCTGAAGTAACATCGGCCCTGTTAAAATTATGGCCATATAAATTTCTTATAATCCTCTCATGTTTATTTTTGGGAGAAATTTTAATAAGTGCTCTGCGATGGTTCTTGATTTTAAAAACTCAAGATCAGAATCTAAGATTTCGCCCTCTTTATTTTGCAAAATTAGTTGGGTTTTCGTTCAGTTATTTGACACCAGTTGTATTTTTTGGAGGCGAGCCTGTAAGATATGCTATTTTAAAGGAAGAGACTGATGTTCCTTCAAAATATATTATTTCTTCTATCATTCTTGAAAAGCTTATTTTGTTTTTAATTTCAACTATTTATTTTTTTATTGGGGTTTTTGTTTTCGTATTTTATTTGCCCGTAAATTTATTTACCAAACTCCTGATAATCGGTGTAGTGTTTCTTGGATGTCTTTTTGGCTTTTTCCTTTATTTAAAACTTCGATCAATTACTCTCAAAGAGGGTCTATTTTCTTGGCTAATGAAGAAACTCTATCTTTCAAAGATTAGAATTTTCAAAGAGAAAGAAGGAACCATCAAAGAGGTTGAGCGCGAGATAAGTCGTTTTTTTGCTGCGGATAAAAAAATTCTTTTTCAAATATTCATAATGGGAGGCGTTGAAATTTTTCTTATAATTTTATCCTTCTGGCTTATTATTATTTTTCAAGGCAAATATTTGGATCTTTTTAAAATTTTTGCTATAAATAGTATGACAGCTCTTGCTGCTTCCGTGCCTCTTCCGGCTGCTTTAGGAAGTCTTGAGGTAAGCCAAGCTTTTCTTTTTCAATTTTTTAATTTGTCTCAAGCCAGCGGAGTTGCGTTTAGTTTGATTTTTAGGGGCATTAATTTGCTTTTTGCATGTTTTGGTATAATTTTCTTCTTGTATTTTCAAATTCGAATTTTGAAGAAAAAAATCCTTGATTTTGTCCAAAAAATTGCAAAATTCTATGAGAAATAAATCATTCAAAATAGGCATTTTAGTTGTTGGCATTCTCCTCCTTATAGGAGTCTCTTTAAGTATTGGGTTTTATCTAGGTCTGCAACAAGTACCAAAACCGCCAGAAAACCTACCCTCAGGAGTAGACCTTTCTGTTTTATGGGAGGTTTGGGATGCTTTAGAGAAAAGATTCATTGGAGAGCTAGATTATCAAAATATGATTTATGGCGCTGCAAAGGGGTTAGCGCAAAGCTTGAATGATCCTTATACTGTTTTTTACACGCCTGAGGAAAGTAAAATGTTTTTAGAAGATATCTCAGGCAGTTTTGAAGGGGTGGGGATGGAAATAGGTATAAGAGACGGGCAGCTAACAGTAATTGCTCCACTTGAGGGAACACCCGCAAAGAGAGCAGGTATTTTGCCAGGAGATAAAATTATCAAAATCGAAGACATTTATACAAGAGATTTAACTATTTATGAAGCAGTGAAAATGATTAGGGGCGAAAAAGGAACAACAGTGAAGCTAACTATTTTTAGAGAGGGATGGGATGAACCAAAAGAAATTGAAATTACAAGAGATGTAATTAATATTCCCTCAGTAAAAGTAGAGATTTTAGATGACAATATTGCCCATTTAATCATTTATCAGTTTAATGAGAATACAACTTTTCAATTCATACAAGCCGCACAAATTATAGAAAATAGCAATGCAAAGAAGATCATTTTGGATCTTAGAAATAATCCGGGCGGGTTATTAGATAAAGTTCAGGAGATTGCCGGATGGTTTTTAGAAAAGGGTAAGGTTGTTGCAAAAGCTCAATATGCCGATGGCACGGAAGAAGTTTATAAAGTTAAAGGTCCGGCTACATTTTTAAACTATCCGCTTGTTATTTTGATTAATCAGGGAACTGCCTCGGGAGCAGAAATTTTAGCAGCCGCTTTGAGAGAACAAAGAGATGATGTAAAATTAATAGGGGAGAAAACCTTTGGTAAGGGCTCGGTGCAGGAAACAGTAAATATTGGTAGAATAAAGATAGAAGGGTTACTAAAAGTTACCACCGCCCATTGGTTTACACCAAAAGGACGACTTATTGATAAGAAAGGTTTAGAGCCGGATATCAAAATAGAGCTTACTCAGGAGGATATAGAACAAGGAAAAGACCCACAGCTTGAAAAAGCCAAAGAAATATTAAGCCAAATAACAAAACCATGAAGGTCATCCTTTTAAAAGACATAGAAAAATTAGGAAAAAAATATGAAGTTAAAGAGGTATCAGATGGCTATGCTAGGAATTTTCTTATAAGAAGAGGGCTTGCAAAACCTGCAACAGAAAAGCTTATTAAATGGGCCGAAGAACAAAGAAAATTGGCAGAAAAAAAAGCCCAAGAGCAATTAAAGAAAGTCCAAAAATTAGCCTCTAAATTAGATGGACAGGAGATTGAATTTGTTGTTAAAGTAGGCAAGCAAGAAGAGCTTTTTG
The DNA here is from genome assembly GCA_021163545.1 of bacterium. Classification (GTDB taxonomy): domain Bacteria; phylum Patescibacteriota; class Minisyncoccia; order Minisyncoccales; family PEYH01; genus JAGGTU01. Next base: position 23,887 of record JAGGTU010000045.1, read on the forward strand.
AGAGCATAAATCAGATGAAGATAGCCAAAAAATTAAAAGAAATGGGATTTGATATTAAGAAAACTCAAGTTGAACTTGAGAAACCCATCAAAGAACTGGGCGAATTCCCTGTAAAAATAAATTTAGACCAAGGGCTTGAGGCGGAAATAAGAGTAATTGTGGTTTCTGAGGAAGAAAACGAATAAAGATTACTCTACATTGACAACTTTGACAATTCGTTGAGTGCCATCAAATTTTCTTTTTCTTTTTGTAAGAAAGCGTACAATACCTGCTTTCTTGGCATAAAGGGTGTCGTCCTTTCCTCTATCTACATTTTTACCTGGCAGAAATTTTGTACCTCGCTGTCTCACTATAATCATGCCTGGATTAACCTTTTGTCCACCAAAAACCTTAACCCCTAAATATTTAGGTCTTGAATCCCTTCCTAATTTTGTTGATCCAGCGGATTTAGTCTTTGCCATACCAGTATATCAATTATTATTTATCGTTAATCAATGAATTGTAGCAGAAAAAGAAGCTCCGGTCAAGATAATATAAAAATTCCGTATCATCTTGGTATTATTATGGATGGCAACAGAAGATGGGCAAGACATCATGGTTTGCCAACACTTTCGGGCCATAAAAAAGGACTTGATACTTTCAAAAAAATAGCAAGATATTGCTATAAAAAAGGCGTCAAAATTCTAACAGTCTTTGCATTTTCAACTGAGAATTGGAATAGGTCAAAAAAAGAGGTAAATTATTTAATGAAACTTTTTGAGTCAATGCTTACAGATAAGAACCTAGAAGAATTGAATAAGAAGGGGGTAAAAATAAATATAATAGGACAGAAATGGCGACTACCAAAAAAGTTACAAAAGAAGATTAAAGAAGTAGAACAAATAACTAGAAAAAATAGAAAAGCAATTTTAAATATAGCCCTTTCCTATGGAGGCAGAGCGGATATAGTTCAGGCAATAAAAAAAATTGTAAAATTAAAAATACCCTCAAGGGAAATTGATGAAACCCTTGTTTCAAAATACTTATGGACCAAAGGGCTTCCTGATCCTGATTTAATTATTAGAACAGGCAAGGAAAAAAGAATCTCCAATTTTTTAATCTGGCAATCTGCCTATTCTGAACTTTATTTTTCTAACAAACACTGGCCAGAGTTTACAGAGGAAGATCTTGAAAAAGCTTTTTTAGATTACTCAAACCGCCAAAGACGCTTTGGTAAATAAGTTTTATTAATGCAAGAGATAGAGATTGCTACAACTCAAAAACACGAGCTAATAGATATAACTGAGGCGATACAAGAGGAAATTCGAAAAGCCAACATCCAGACTGGCTTAATTTTTATATTTTCTCTTCATACAACCTCGGGCATTTTGATAACCGAAAATGAAGAAGGTCTCAAAGAAGATTGGATGCAATTTTTCAAGAAGATCACTTCAGGTATTGACTATCATCACGATCATTTAGATGGTAATGCTCCTTCTCATATTTTTGCAGGAATATTAGGACAAGGCACATTGGTGCCCATTAGAAATGGAAGATTGGTTCTGGGCACGTGGCAGAGAATTTTTTTAGCAGAACTCGATGGGCCAAGAAATCGTAAAATAGCGCTGCAATTTATTAAAAATTAATCTCTAAATAATATGCGCAAGACAAAAATTCTGCTTTTAATTCTTTTGACGATCTTGCTCTTTTTGGTCGCCGGTATAGTTTATCTTTCACAGTCTTCCAAAAAGGAGACTGCACCTTCCATCTTAGAGGAAGAATTAACAAAACCAAGTTCTATGAAAATTTCAAGCCCTGCCTTTGAGAACAATCAGTTTATTCCTGTTAAATATACCTGTGATGGTGAAAATATAAATCCTCCTTTGAAAATTGAGGATGTTCCCGAAGGAACAAAAACCCTGGCTTTGATTGTAGATGATCCAGATGCACCAATGGGAGTTTGGAGTCATTGGGTGTTGTTTAACATCGATCCATCGGTTCAATTTATTGAGGAAAACTCTTATCCTGAAGGAGCAATTCAAGGGTTAAATGATTTTAAAAAACATTCATATGGAGGACCCTGTCCGCCATCAGGCGCACATCGCTATTATTTTAGGTTGTATGCATTGGATACAATACTTGATCTTTCATCTGAAGCAACAAGAGAAGATGTGTTGAAAACTATCAAAGATCATATCTTAGCCTCGGCTGAATTAATGGGTTTATATCAAAGATAAAAATGGAAAAAGTTGTTTTAGTTGATTTAAACGATAATCCAATTGGAGTCGAGGAAAAACTAAAAGCTCACAGAGAAGGGAAACTTCATCGAGCCTTCTCCATTTTTATTTTTGACCCAAAAAAAGAAAAAATTCTTCTGCAGAAGCGTCACAAAGATAAATATCATTCTGGAGGGCTATGGACAAATACCTGCTGTTCTCATCCAAGACCTAATGAGTCTCTCAAAGAAGCAGCCCACCGACGGTTAAAAGAAGAAATGGGATTTGATTGTAAATTGCAACATCTTTTTTCTTTTATTTATAGGACAGATTTTGGACAAATAAAGGAATTTGAGATTGACCATATCTTTGTTGGTTGTTATCAAGGAGAAGTTAAACCTGACCCAAAAGAGGTAGAAGATTTTAAATGGGCCAAAATTAATGATGTTCTAAAAGATTTAAAAGAAAAACCAGATAAATATACCGTTTGGTTTCGTTTGAGCTTTGAAAAAGTTATAAATTTACTGAAAATGTTATCTTTAAATTTCAAAGAGTATCAAAAACTTTCAAGAAAAACAGCAATCTATCCAGACAAAGATAAGAATTTTATTTTTCCAGCTCTAGGATTAGCAGGAGAAACAGGGGAGGTGATTGAGAGGATAAAAAAAATTATCAGGGATAAAAAGAAAATGGAAGAGGAGGATAAAAAAGAGCTTAAAAAAGAGTTAGGAGATGTTTTATGGTATTTATCTCAACTTGCCAGCGAGTTAAATTTATCATTAGAAGAGATCGCTCAGGAAAACCTTAAGAAAATTGCTGAAAAATATAATAAAAAAATACCCTAGTGCCACACCTTAATATTAAGCGACATTTCTGCACTTGGACATTATTCGTTATTATTTCTCCTTTAAGCCATGATATTTCCGATGAATTTCTCGAAGACGAGGTTTTGTTATGTGAGTATATACTTGAGTAGTAACAATATTTTTGTGTCCCAAAAATTCCTGCACAGTACGTAAATCTACACCCTTCATTAAAAGATCTGTTGCAAAACTGTGGCGAAGGGTGTGACAGGTAGTATTGGCGGGAAGACCAGCCAAAAGTGTATATTTTTTAACTATTCTTTCAACGCTTCTGCGTGTCAACCTGCTTGAGGGATCTTTTCCTCGATAATTAATAAATAAAGCTTTATTCTTATCGCCTCTGGTGTTTAAATACTCTCTTAACCATTTGACAGCTCTTTCTGATAAGTAAACCGTTCTTGGGTATCCCCCTTTTCCAATTATTGAAATTTCTAAATCTTTTGTATCTGGTTTTATTTTAATCTGGTCTCTATTTAAAGCCACCAATTCACTCACTCGGAGACCCGTGGAAAAAAGAACCTCTAAAATAGCTCTATCTCGTAAACCAATTACATCTCTTGTATCTGGAGTCTCCAGTAGCTTTTTTACTTGCTCTAATGTTAAAAAATGAATAGTTCTTTCATCTTTATCTTTTGGCAATTTTACCTTTTCAGGGGGTAGCGAAGGTATATCTTTTTCAGCAAAAAAGGTTAAAAACGACCTTAAAGCAATTAAATAATAGTTTTGAGTGGATCTTTTAATAGGTTTTTTAGTGTTTTTGGATATATAATGACGCGAGAGAAAAACCCTATATTTCCAGATATGCTCTTTTGTTAGTTCTGGCGGTGTAATTGTATCTAACTTGTTTGCTTTGAGCCATTTAAAAAAACATTTTAAAAATCTTTCATAATTTTCTTGCGTTTTATTAGAAACACCTTTTTCAATTTCAAGCCAGTCTAAAAAATCTGATAAATATTGGGGAAGTGGTTTAAAGTCTTGGGACATATTGGTATATTAAGACAGAGTTCTCCAATTTCGATTAACCTACATTATGTGACATTATCTCTTTTTATTATACTCCCTCCCTATTCAGGATTGTCAAGTTTATAATCGCAAAACAACTTTATTCAATTACAATTTCTTTATTCAAAAAGAAAACAATTTGTTTCCAAAAATTTATTAATTTAATTTTAGCTTTTTGATGCCACCAAAGTTTAATTTTTTCTCCTAAATTCAAGAAAAAAGGAAGGATTTTTTGGTGCCAAAAAGTACTAAAAGAGCCAAAATATGGTTTTGTTGAAGTGACAACTTTATGAACAAACTCTTCTGCCTCCTCTTGTCCCGGAGGACCTATTTGGGAAAAAGTAAATGAAGGCAGAAAGAAAACACCTATTAAAGCTAAAAACAGAGCAATAATTATTAAAACTCTCATGATTGAAGCAAATTTTTTGCTTTTTTAATTCTTTCCAAAGTTTTTTCTTTTCCTAAAATTTCAGCTATTTCAAAAGGTGGGGCAGAAGCTTCTTTTCCAGTCAAAGCCACTCTTATTGGCCAAAGGAAGTATCCCCTATCCCCTACTTTGCTGAACTTTTCTGCTTCTTTGACAAGCATGTTTTTAAGATTTTCTGCATTCCAATCTTTTTCTTCAATTTTTTGCAAAGTCTCCTCTGCTCTCTCAAGTGCCTCTAAAATATTTTTTTCTTCCGCATCCTTCCATTTAAGTAGCTCCTTTTTGTAATTTAAATCTTTTTTAAAGAAAAAATCTATCAGTTCAGGAATTTCTGAAAGCACTCTTAATCTTTCTTGATAAATAGCAATCATCTTTTTTATTTTCTCAAATTCAACTATCTCCCCCGTCTCTTGAATTATAAAACTCTGCCTGATGATTTCTCCTCCAAATACTGGAGGGTATTTGTCACTTTCAATTTTTGGTTTTATTAGTTCAGCTTCAATAAGGTATGGAAGACACAAGTTGGTTAATTTATCTATATTTTTCTGACGAATATAAAAACCATTGAACCAAATTAGTTTTCTTTTATTAAAAACTGCAGGTGACTTTTGGCATCTTTCCAGAGAAAATTCTTTTATAAGCGAATTCAATGAGTAAATCTCTCTTTCTTTGTCTGGATTCCAACCTAAAAATGCCATAAAATTAATTAAGGCTTCGGGTAAAAACCCTTCTTTTCTATATTCTCTTAGAGCAACAGCACCATGCCGCTTACTTAATTTACTTCTATCTGGACCCAAAATTAATGGTAAATGGGCAAATTGAGGAGGTTTGAGTCCTAAGGCCTCATACAAAAGAATTTGTTTGGGAGTATTTGGAATGTGATCTTCTCCTCGAATAACATGTGTGATTTTCATTTCGAAATCATCTATTACCGCTGCTAAATTATAAAGAGGAGTATTTTCGTCTTTAGCAATCACAATGTCTCCAAACTCTGAAGAATCACTTTCAATCTTTCCATGAATTAAATCGTTAAAGACAACTTTTTTATTAGGGTTTTTAAACCTTATTACATATGGCTTTTTTGCCTCCAAATACTCTTTAACCTCTTTTTCACTGAGATTTCTACATTTTCCGTTATATCTGGGAGGCTGGCCGATGCTCATAAAGTATTGTCTTTTTGCCTCTAGCTCTTCTTCAGAACAAAAACAATAATAAGCTTTGCCTTCATCTAACAATTTTTGGATATATTTTTTATAGATTTCTTTTCGCTCACTTTGCCTATAAGGACCATAGTTACCAATATAACCTTCCCCCTCAGCTACAGGACCCTCATCCCACATTAATCCCAACCATTTTAGCCCTTCTATGATATCTTTTTCCCATTCTTTTTTAGATCTTTCTAAATCTGTATCCTCAATTCTTAAAATGAAAACACCGTTGTGTTTCTTGGCAAAGAGATAATTAAATAAAGCAGTACGCGCAGTACCTATATGAAGAGGCCCGGTTGGAGATGGAGCAATTCTTACCCGGGGTCTTGCGATTTTAAGTTCTAAGTCGGCCATATTTTTATTTTAAGCCCTCCCTTCTTTAAAATCAACGAGATTTAACTCTTTCAGGATATATTGTGCGATGATTTTAGCCGAATTTGGGACAGCCAATTCCTTGGCTCTTTTTCTCATTTCTTTTAATATTTCAGGCTTCGAGAAGAACAAATGCAGTTTTTTAACCAGAAAATGAGGTCTGAAATTGGGTTGCTCAATTACTAGAGCAGCTCCATATTTTTCAATGATATATGCATTTTCTTTTTGATGATTTTGCGCCGATTCAGGCAAAGGTACCAAAATTGAAGGAAGCCCATTTGCTAAAATTTCAAAAATCGAACCAGAACCTGCCCTTGAAATCACTAAATCCGCTACTTTAAAGGCATGTTTTAGTTGTTCTTCATTCAAAAATCCATACAAATGATAATATTTTTGCAGGGATTTTTCTTTTTGAAGAATGACTTTCGTTTGAAGCTGCATCTCTTTAAGGTTGTTTTTTCCACACTGATGGATGACTTCGAATAACTTTAGAATGTCCAAGAGAGCTTGCAGAATGACATCATTTATTCTTTGGGCCCCTTGAGACCCTCCTAATATTAAGAGAACTGGTTTTTCGTTGGTTAAATTAAAAATTTTCTCTCCGGTTCCTTTATTTCCTTTTGTAATTTCTTCTCTGATAGGATTCCCAACAAAAAGACATTTTTCTTTTGTTCCCGTTTGTGAGAAATATTTTGTATGTTTGAGTGGAAAAGCTAAGAATATTTTTTTAGCGAAACGAGCGCAAAATTTGTTAGCCCATCCAGGTATTGAGTCAGATTCGTGTAAAAATATGGGAACATCTAAAAAGGATCCTGCTAAAACCACAGGCAAAGAGCCATATCCTCCCTTGCTAAAAATTAACCTTGGCTTTATTATTCGAAGAAATAAAAATGCTTGCCCAATTCCAGCCAACATTTTAAAAATATCAATAAAATTAGCAAAAATAGCGCTAGGGGTAATATATCTTCTAATTTTACCTGCTCTAATATACTTTACTTGCACCCCTTCTCTAATTAGATTTTCTACAAATTGGTCTTTTGGGCCAAGATAAAAAAACTTTAAAGCTTTTGCTTTGGAATGTTTTTTTAATTCTCTTATAATTGCAATTATTGGAAAAGTATGCCCTCCTGTTCCTCCTCCGCAAAATACTAAGTTCATAGTTTTATTTATTTTTTGCTTATATTTAATAATATACCACAGCCAGCCAGTTCACAAATTAAGGCCGAGCCACCATAACTTAAAAAAGGCAAAGGCATTCCAGTTAGAGGTAAAACTCCAATCATTGTACCCATATTTATAAAAGCCTGGATAGTAATCCAAGAAGTTACCCCAACGGCCAAAAGTTTTCTAAACTCATCGTTTTGTTCTTTAGCGCATCTAATTCCCCTCCAGGCAAAGAGTAAAAATAAACAAACCACCACAAATGTGCCTAAAAATCCCACCTCCTCTCCAAAGACAGCAAAAATTGAGTCTGTCATAGGTTGAGGCAAAAACCCTAACTTCTGTTCTCCTAATCCCAATCCTTTTCCAAACAATCCACCTGAGCCTACCGCAATTAAAGCTTGTTTTATATGATACCCTTTTCCTAAAGGATCTGTTTCAGGATTTAAAAACACAAAGAGCCGGTTAAATCTATAGGGAGTAAGTAAAATTAAAAGACAGAGAGCGACTCCTCCAATACAGGCTAAGATAACGATGTGTGAAAAAGGAGTCTTGGCAGAAAAATACAATATCCCACCCAGCAAACCGAACATCGCCAATGTACTAACATCAGGTTGAAGAATAAAAATTATGCTTAAAATCGCCAAAATTGTCAAGAATGGTAGCAGCATATTCTTGAACATAGGTCTTTCTCTTTCCTGCTTTGCCAACCAAGAGGAAAGATAAATTAAAAAGGCCAATTTTAATAATTCAGAGGGTTGAAAAGAAAATCCAAAAATATTGATCCATCTTCTTCCGCCAAAAATTGTGACTCCTAACTTTGGTACAAAAACCAAAGAGGTCAAAAAAACCGCAAAAATAAAAATCCAAAAAGAATTTTTTCTTAAAAAATCAAGATCAAGTCTATATAAGACAAAAGCCAGAATAACACCGGGAACAAGACCGTATAATATTTGATGAAATAAAAAATAAGTAGATTTTCCCGTTAACTGTAAAGATTTAGCGCTTGAGGCTCCAGCGATTGCTATGAGACCAATCAAATTCAAAAGAATTACTACAGATAAGAGAATATAGTCTAGCTTTTTGTGTTTTTTCATTTTTTTGCTAATTTTTGAAGATATTTTTTAAATTGGTCTCCCCTATCCTTATAATCTTTAAATAACCCAAAACTGGCCGACGCTGGAGACAATAAACAGGTACCTTTTTTTGTAACTTTCAAAGCTGTTTTTACAGCTTCTTCCATATTGTTTACAAGAAAACATTTTGGTTTGTATTTCTTTGTGGCTATTTTTTGAATCTCTTTATAAATTCTTTTACCCGTCTCTGGAAACAAAATAAGATTTGGAATTTTCTTTTTTATTATCATTTTAATCAACTCTGTGAAGTCTTGCTTTCTTTCATATCCTCCCAACATTAAGGTTTCTATGTTTTGGAGGGCTTCTAAGGCCTCCATCGTTGCCTCTGGTACGGTAGCCAAAGAATCATTATAATAAGAAACACCTTTAAACCTACCCACAAATTCTAACCTATGTTCTAAGGATTTAAACTTGCAAACCACCTTTCTTATTATGTTGGGAGAAATGTCAAATACTGAAGATACTGTCACGGCAGCCATGACATTTAAAAGATTATGTCTGCCTTTTAGAGGAATTTCTTTAATTGGAAGAATTTTTGTATCTTCAAAAACAATCCAGCCATTTTTCAGATAACACCCTTTTTTATTATGAAAACCAAAAGGAATAGTCTTAGCTTTTGTCTGGGAGGCTAATTTTCTAAGGGCTGATATTTCATAGTTAAATATAAAAATGTCTTTTTCTGTTTGCCAGCGGGTAATATTCCTTTTAGTAGAAAAATATTCTTGAAAGTTCTTATAATAATCAAGGTGCTCTTTATAGATATTTAAAAAGACAGCAATTTTAGGGCTTATTTTTAAACCTTGCAATTGATGGGAAGAGAGTTCAAAAACAAAAAGACACTTTCTTTTTCCTTTTTTGAAAAAATCCAAGGGCGGTTTTCCGATATTTCCAATTAATTCAACCCTCTTTCCCCCTTTCTTTAAAATTTCATAAATTAAAGTTGAGGTTGTACTTTTTCCTTTTGTGCCGGTAATACCTATCACTTGGTTTCCGTAATTTTCCAAGAAAATATCTGTCTGACTAGTTAAAATATGATTTTCTGATAAATATGGCTTTATCTTTTCTGTCGGAATTCCGGGAGTTTTTATTATTACCTCATATTTTTTGATGGCCTCAAGGTATCCTGGTCCCAAAAAAGCCTTAATATTTCTCAGTTTTATCAACTTTTTTAAATTTTTATTAAGTTTTTTAAATTCTACCTGATCTGCTAGACCAATTTTTTTATTGGGAAACAATCTTCTTAAAAATCTCAAACTTGATTTGCCTTCTCTACCAAGGCCTAAAATTAATATAGTTTTTTGTTTTAGCAAATCTAACTTCATTTATTTTAGAATATCACAGAATTTCTTATTTATAAAGATAAAAGCGCCCCTCGAAGCGGGGCGCCTGTCATTTTATTCTACATACTGCATAAGGTTGGCTGTTTTTTGCTTTAAAGTTTGCCATTCAAAAAGAATATCTGTCACCTCTTTAATCAATCTCCACAGTTTCCGGGTACTTTTACCAGTTAGAGGTTCAATCATCACCGAATTTCTATAGATGCTAAAGCCCAGAAATTTAAGCTTCCTAAGATCTCCCGTCTTCGGATTGATCTTTTTTATTTCTCGGGATAAAGGATGTTGAGAACGCTCGTTTATTTCTTCTTCAGTAATTCGCCAATTTGCTTTCATGACTACAGTTTTTGGGCTTATTATTAAGGCCAACCAAGGATTCGGAAGAGGTCTTGGTATCAGCCTAACAGCAATTTCTAACTCGTCCCTTCTGAAGACTCGATCAGGTTCCCAATAGTAATGCTTCTTTTTGGATTTTCTATCCCACCAAAACCAACACCTTTTTAGAAACCCAACCATTGGTCACCTCCTTAAAGCAACTTAGGTTGAGAAAATTTCTTCAAAGGAGCAACTTCCTCAAGTTGCTCTCTGATGATTTCAATATCTACTTTACCCCAATCAAATTGACTGACTGGGATAGGTTGTGAGGTAATAAGTTCTGGATGCGAGCAAATTTCAAGATAGTCACAGTACCAGCAATGATTGCCTGTTATTTTTGGAAAGAGCTGTTTATTTTGAGAGAGCAAAAAGGATTTGATTAATACCGCAAGGTCGGCATAGTGATGTTCGTTTCTTGGGGTTACAAGAACTCTTTTGTCTATTTTTTCTTCTGTGATTGGGTTTTTGCCTTTCCATCCAAGAGGATAGCGAATAATACCAGCCTCCTTTTTGCCAAAGATTCTTCTAAATGCCCAGCTGTATATCGTAAACTGGTAATCATGATGAACAGGGAACTGAAGACGCGGATCCTCTTCTCCATAATCTTGCCATCCTGTCTTAAGATCTACAATATACCACTTGCCACTTCCATAAGGAATCTCTCTTATTTGGTCTATAGCTCCGACAAGGAGAACGTCGTATCTGCCAGGAGCACAAACAGTAAATCTCCGCTCAACCGGTGCAACGGGCGGAGGAGCATTACGGTTATCTTCCCAATACTTTGCAATCATTGAAGCACCAAGTTCTTTATATTTTTCTTTCTCTTTCTCTATTTCAGTCTTTGTTTTACCTCGAAATCTAATCTTGCAAGGATTATGGAAACGCTTAGCATTCTTTTCTTTTAAAACATCCTCCCAGAGACTAATCCATAATTTCACAGCCGATTGCTTGCTTGTAGGAAAAAGAATCGTCAATCCCCTCTTCAACCTTTTTGCTTGTTGCTCTGGAGTAAGTCGATAAAAACTTGCAATAAGTTGATGTATTGCCTGCCCAAAAACAAGATAAATTGCTTGAGGAACCTCTATTTTCGCCTCATATCTTAAAAAATAACAATAAGGACAACGGCCGTAATTCAAAAGCTTCGTTGCCGAAATTCTAATTGCCATCTTTTCACCTCCTTTGGTAAAGTTCTTGAAATGCTTTATTTAACAAAAAAATTGTTTTAATGTCAAGCTAGTTTTTCTTTAGGAGGATGGGTGTCTTTATAACCGAGATAAACAAGATAAGCGACAAGAAGATAAAAAATATGAAAAAGTCTTCCTGCAGGAATATAAAGAACTCCTATAAGAGCTATTCCTAAATAAATCACAAAAGCATACAAAGAATAGAAATTGGCAAGATTTTTTGAAGTGAACCCTTCTTTTTTTAAATTTCGAAAGATAAAGAAAAGTAATCCCAAGATAGAGATAAAAATCATTCCTCCCGAAAAATAACCATGGGGAGGCGCTTTTGAAATATTATAATAAACCTCTCCCCTTGTTGAAATTTCCTGGGCTCTCATTAAAAATCCAAAATAATATAAAAAGAAGAGTATTGTTCCCAGCAAAGAAGAGATAAAAAGAGTTATTCTTTTGGGATATATTTTCCGGGCAATATAAACTAAACCTAAAATGCCATGGATTCCAAACCACACTCCTCCAAAAAAGATGATTGTACGAGCAAACGAAGGAAAAACTTTCCAACAACTTAAGGCAAATCCGTTAAAAATCCACCATAAAGCCCCACTGAACCAGAAACTTGCATAAAGAGAATCTGTCAATGATAGTTTTTTATTTCTTCCAATCCAATAAGAAGAGAAAGCACAGATGAGACCTATGTAGAATGAAGTTAAACCATCTAAAATAGAAGTGTCCATATTAATAAATTTTTTTAATTTGGTTTATTTTTCTTCCATCGCTCCAAAATCCAATTTCTAAAGCCTCCTTATTTTCTCCCTTGACAACCTCACAATTTTTATTAAAAAGAGCACAATCTATTGTAGCGTCAATAATCTTTCTATATCCATAATAACTCAAATTATTTGGGGGATAAAAAGCCGAGACATGATTACTCCATAGAGGAGGATTTCCATAAGCGTCAGAAGGAATTAAAAACATATGTCTGTTTAAACCTTCTGTTTTTTGAAGGAGTTTTTTCTTTACCTTTTCTCTTAAGACCAATCTGTCGCTTTGAGAAAAAAGGGCAACAAACCAAGTCTCGGGATTAAGATTTCTTAAATCTCCAAAAGGGAGTCCATAAATACTTGCTGGAAGATAAGGAAAGGTTTCTCCTGGAGTGATCAAAATTATTGCTTTGGGCAAAGGGATTTCTTCCGATAAAATATTTGTTGCTACCGCTCCACCCATTGAGGAACCAATTACAATAAATTGAGAGAGGTCATTTTTTGGAGCGATTTTTTTAATTTCTAAAATTGCTTCTTTTAGAACTTGTCTAGCAGTAAGAGGGAATACTTTTGGCCGGAATAGACTAAAAGTACCCTTTTGATAAGAAAGAAAAATAACAATATTTCCTCTCTTTGCCTCGTGGAAAATTAAAGGAGAATACATTTTGTAGTCTACAGGAGAAGACGGAGCCAACCCGTGCAAAAATAAAATTACCGGAGAAGAATTTAGATCTACCCCTTTGGGAATAAAGAGATAAAAATTGTTATCTTGGTGGGTGAATTTTTTAACTAAAACCTCCTTTGTTTTGTAATCGCAAGGGTTGTTTAGAAGATTGGGCCACACACTCTGATTCTGTCCTTTTGGATGATAGAATAAGGAGTACCAAACAAAATAAAAGTAATAAAAAACCCCAAGAAAGATAAGAAAGATGATTATTGATATTATTAGACTTCTCTTTCCCATTTTAGCGGAGCGAGAACTATTTAATGTATAATTCTTCAAATTGCTTTAGAAGAAATGGTAGTTTTTTCCTTTTTTTTGCTTGTTTGAGAGCCAAGGAAAAAGCCAAGATTGTTTCTTTTTTTGTTCCCACACACTCAAAAGGTTTGGTTTCTTTTTTCCCTAATAATTGTAGCATAAGAGGCAAAAGAGATTTGTCCTCAAAGAGATTTTTTCCAAAAATCTTGACCAAATCTTTCTCTTTTAAAAATGGATACAAAAGGGTAAACACAAAAAGGCATTTTGGACATTTTAAACACCATTTTGGTTTTCTTGCTGAAAGTTTATAAGCATTATTGCAGCTTATAAATACAAAATGATATTTTTTTAGCTTTGCAAAGATTTGGGCAATTTCTAACTCTGAAAATTGTCGCAAAGCACTAAAAACATCTATATTTTTTAAAAGATATTTTTTAGCTAATCTGTTGAATTCTTTCTCAAACTTTGAAGTTTTTGACCATTGATGATTTATCCATCTCCCTTTGTATTTTAAATTAGGTTCATTTGCACTTTTCTCCCAAGAAAAAGCAACTCGTCCATAATTAAACAACGCCGCCACAATTAAGGAAAGATAAGCCAAAAAGGCAGAAAAAGGAACATGTCCATTTAAAAACTTGCCAGATTTATTGAACTTCAAGAGTAAAGGGTCAAGCTTTCTTTCAATGAAAATGATTTCTTTTAATTTGGCAATTTCTGAAATTTTTACCTGTGGAACTCTGGCATTTAAAATCAACCCTCCTAAAATATTACCTTTCTTTTTTAAAAGCTCTATTGTTACCGGAGAATCTTTCCCCCCTCCGATTGGCACTAAAATTTTATTTTGGCTAAATTCATTTTTGCTTGCTTTATATAAAGGTTTTTTCTGATTAACTTTAATGTTTAAAAAGCCACGTTTTGTAAAATCAATTTGGTTCTTATAAAAATATTCTCCCATGCCATTTAAAATAATTTTTCTTAAAAACATTTTTTCTTCCTTGTGTAAATTTCCCGCATCAATCAATATTTTTGGCGAGCAGGTCAATTTCCAATAATTGAGCATCTCAATGAGGCCTAAATGAAAAACAAGATTTTCTAAATCTTCTTTGTCTATGTTTTTAAGATGTTTGAAAGGAACTTTTTTAACCGTGATTTTCGTTTTAAATTTTAAATCTCTTAAACCAGAGGTAGATCTAATTAAAAAATTAAACCAAATTTCCAAATCAGGTTTTCGATACTTCCATTCAAACCCTTGATAAACAAACTCAGGATATTTTTTTCGTAAAGTGTTTGTTTTTTTCATATTGGATTTTGATTATCCCAGTAGTGCAACAGCTACCCCTACAATTGCAGCAATTATACCAATCACCCAAAAACGCATTGTTACTTTATAATGGGGCCAGCCTTTTGCCTCAAAATGATGGTGAATCGGAGCCGCCAAAAATATTTTCTTTTTGAAAAATCTCTTTGACAAAAGTTGTAAAATTACTGAGGCAGACTCGATAACCAGCAAGATTCCTATAATTGGTAAAACTAAAACCGAATCTGTTAAAAATGCAACAACGGTTAATGCCGGACAGAGCCCCATTATTCCTGTTTCTCCCATATAAAATCTAGCAGGTGGAATGTTAAACCACAAAAACGCCAAAATCGCTCCAGCAACTGTTGCGCAAAAAGCAGCAAGGTCAATTTGCCCTTTAAAAAAGGCAATTGTACCATAAGCACCAAAGATAGTAGCGAAAGCTCCACCCGCCAGTCCATCTAATCCATCAATAACTCCTCCTGAATAGGTTGCCATTGTCACTAAGATAAAGAAGGGAATATATAAAGCACCCAAATAAATATCACCTACTCTTGGGATATGTAAAGTTTGCCATTCTAATTTGTAATAAAACCAAAGTCCTCCAATTAACCCGATTAAAAACATCAAAAATAACCTTTTTTTCAAACTTAATCCTCCTCCAATGTATTTTCCTCCACCTTTCACTTGGAGAATGTCATCTACTAATCCCACTAATGCCCCTGAGACAAGAGCAAAAAAAGGAAGCCATGTTTGAGAACGGCTCAAGAAATTTAACTTTTGAAAAATCCAAAAATCAATTTTTGATAAAAGAAAAAAAATAATTCCTACAAGCAATGGAACCACCCATACAAGAAGTCCTCCAAAACGAGGTACCTTTGTTTCTTTTTCTGTATGGAATTTCGGAAATATTTCTAACTTTTTGCCATCAATTGATTTTTCTCGTGGAGACTTCTTCCAGAGTTTATGCTTGTATAAAAAATTGGTTAAAAAAGGAGTCAAGAAGAAAGCCAGGCAAAAAGAGAAAGAGCCCAAGAAAAAAACCTTCAAGACGTTTATTATTAAAAACGGATCATATAAATATTGAGGAAGTTGTGTTTGTCCTACCATATATACGCTTGTTTAATCCAAGTTATAAGTTTCTCCATGTCTTTAAAGCGATTTTTTGAGCCCAAAATTACATTTATAATAAAGCCGTCTTTTAAAGTTGGGTGTTTGATCACCAAAAGAAAGCATTCTTGTGCAAGAGGGGTGTAGCCGGTTTTGCCAAAAATAATCTCATTTGAATATTTTGCAAGAAGTTCGTTTGTATTTTTTACTTTATGATGGAAAGAATTGTCGGTTCTATATAAATAAAATTCTTTTTTTTGAGTAAGTTTAATTAAAAAATCAGCCCGCGGATCTGTTTTACTTTTTTGAATAATAAACTTTGCTAGTTTGGCTAAGTCTTTTGCTGTTGAATAGTTATATGGCTCACCTGAGAAATCCGGATCAAGTCCTATAGGGTCAACGAATCTTGAATTTATAAGTCCTATTTTCTCTGCCTCTTTTTGCATTAGCCCAACAAACTTTTTTACTCCTATTACCTCTGCTAAGGCAAAAGTAGCATCATTGCTTGATTCAAGCAGCATAGAATGCAGAAGATCTTTAACGAAAAACCTCTCCCCTTCTTTGAAAAACCCTATCTCTTCTTCTGTTTCAATAGCTTCCTTTGAAAATTGTACAATTTTGTTTAAATCGTAGTTTTCTACGATTATAAAGCCTGATAAAATCTTGCTTAAACTGGCAATGGGCACTCTTTTTTGAGGGTTTTTAGCAAACAAGAGGTATTCGTTTCCAAGTTCGTCTACTGCCACAGAAAGGACTGCAGTAGCATCAATGTCCAACGGATCTACGTCCCATCTTCGGAAAGGTTTTAAGAATGAATAATCTACAGGAATTTGGGCAAGCATTTGATTATAAATCTTGGAAGTATATTTCCAATTAAGATATCCTTCAAATATCTGTTTAAACTCAAACAAAGCAGCTCCAATGCCACAAAGTAGTAATAATATTAGAGAAAATTTAAAAAAGCGCCTCAGCTTTGGTTTGTTCTGCCAGTTGAAAAATCTGCCCAAATTTATTAAAAAATTCAACAACTTATTTATCCTCATTTTTATCTTCCTGCTTTTCAACTTTTATATGTAGTTCTTTTAATTGTTCTTCTCCTACTTCAGATGGGGCATTCATCATCAAATCGCGGGAGTCTCCTGTTTTTGGGAAAGGAATAACCTCTCTAATGTTTGGTTCTTTAAGCAATATAGCAAGAAGCCTATCAAGACCAAGCGCAATTCCACCATGAGGAGGGACTCCATATTCAAAAGCCTCAAGAAGATGGCCAAATTTTTCTTTGACCTCTTCTTTTTTATGACCCAACACCTCAAAAACAGTTTCTAAAATTTCTTTTTTGTAACTTCTTAAACTTCCTCCCCCAATTTCATATCCATTTAAGACTAAATCATATTGATATGCTAAAATTTCCCCCGGCTTTTCCTTAATCAATGAGAGATCCTCTGTTTGAGGACGAGTGAAAGGGTGATGCATTGCTTTCCATCTTTTTTCTTCTTTTGACCATTCAAACATAGGAAAATTAACAACGAACAAAAAGGCTAATTCGTCATCATTTTCTTTGTTTTCTCGTAAATCCGGCTTGTCAGTTCCATACTCTTTCATGACATCTTGATAATTTAAACGTAAAAAAGGAAACTCTTTGATTCTTTTTTCCGGAAATATTTTCTTAACAACCTCTTGTATCATTTTTTCAACTATTTGAAGAATATCTTCTTGTTCTACAAAAGACATCTCTATATCAATTTGGGTAAACTCTGCTTGTCTGTCAGCTCTCGGATCTTCATCTCTAAAACATCTTGCAATTTGAAAATATTTTTCTACTCCTGCAACCATTAAAAGCTGTTTATATTGTTGAGGGCTTTGTGGAAGAGCATAAAATTTTCCAGGTTGAAGACGCGAGGGAACCAAAAAATCTCTTGCACCCTCAGGTGTTGATTTGGTTAAAATAGGGGTTTCAACTTCTACAAAACCATTATCTTTTAAGAAATTTCTTACTTCATGAATCACCTCCTGGCGAAGAATCAAATTTCTTTTTAATCTCTCTCTTCTTAAATCTAAATATCGATATTTTAATCTTTTTTCCTCGCTTATTTCGTATCCTTCACTCTGAATTGAAAAAGGCAAACTTTTTGCCTCAGATAGTATTTTAAGGTCCTGGGCCAATAATTCTATTTCTCCTGTAATCAAATCAGGATTTTCTGTGCCTTTTGGTCTTTTTTGGACTACTCCAGTTATCTCTACTACCCACTCTGGTTTTAGTCGTTTTGCTAAATCAAAAACCTGAGAGGATGTATCTTTTGCAAATGTTACCTGCAGAAGACCAGATCTATCTCTTAGATCTATAAAAATAATTTTTCCATGAGTACGAGCAGTATTTACCCAGCCACAGACTTTTACTTGTTGGTTAATAAAATTTGGTGTTTGAAAAATAAGAGTTCTTTTCATAAATAATTTTTTATTTTTTCTACAATTTGGGAGGGCGTATAATTAGCTTTAAGTAAATATTCTTTTACTCGAAGGCGCTTTGCCTGTTGTAGTAATTTTTTGTCTTCTAAATTAGAAAGAATTATAACAGGAGTTTTCTTACCTTCTTTTCTTATTTCTTTTAAAAACGAAATTCCATCTTTACGTGGTAAGAGTATATCCAAAATAATTAAATCTATGTTTGTTTCTTTTGCAAGCATTTCTTTTCCCTCCTCGGCGCTCTTGACAGATAAAACTTCCGCCCCTAATTCTGTAAATTTTTTACTATAAATCTCCACTAATAGAGGCTCATCCTCTATTAAAAGAATCTTCTTTGCGTCTTGTGGCATTATCCTATTATATCAAAAAATCTTGAAATTTCCAGAAAAAAATACCCCACAAGGGGGCATAATAAGGGAGGGCGAGGCGGACTTTCAAGGAACTGGTGGGATGGAGTGAGGGGATGCCGCGCCCTCCCATTTTTGGCTTTTTGAAAAAGATCTATTAAATAATATGCAATATAAGTCTACAAAGCAATGAAGGGGGAGCAGAGGGAGAAAAGGCTTTAGCCTTTTCTCCCTCTGCGGACACAAGGCTACCTCTGGGGTTGAGGTAGCACGTTATTGGCAGAAAGCGCGACAGTAGACTCTTTATTGTTGATAGGGGTGAGTAAGATGTCCAAACCGCGCTTTCCGCCATTTCTATGTCAAACAACTTCATTTTTATTATATGCTGCTTTAAATAACTGTCAACAAGAGTGCATGTATCGCTCCATAAGGTATCAGAAAATCCAATGATGCTAATAATATGTTTCAATTGATTGAGAAAAAATAAAGGGGCAGACCATGGAGGTAGCTGCGGTGAAAGGAAAAATGGTCTGCCCCGGAAGGGTAGTGGCACCCAACTTGGCAAGGGGCGGAAAACGCGAGCTGAAAATGGGGGTTTAAGGATGAGGGGAATAAACGCCTTTTGGTGGTGAGACACGTTTTCCGCCCCATCTTAGACTTGTAAAGGGTCTAACAGGGAGGGCTCCTTAGCTCAAGGAGCCAATGAGCCCTCCCTCTCCCAGGGTAAGCTGGTACTTTCATTATAAATTTAATTGTCAAATTCTGTCAAGTTCGGTAAAATAAAAAAGATGCTTTTATCAAAAATAAGTTTAATACCCAAAAATGGAAAAACAGTACAATTTTAAAAAATCTGAAGATAAGTGGCAGAAATTTTGGGAGAAAGAAAAGATTTATAAATTTGACGCAAAAAAGAAAGGCAAAATTTTTTCTATTGACACTCCCCCACCCACTTTAAGTGGCAAAATGCATCTTGGGCATTTTTTCTCATATGCCCATCAAGATATTATTGCAAGATATCACAGGATGCTTGGAGAAAACGTTTTTTATCCTTTTGGAGTTGATGATAATGGTCTGCCAACAGAGAGATTAGTTGAAAAGATAAATAAAGTTCGACTTTTTGATTTGGGAAGAGAGAAATTTGTAAAGTTGTGCCAAAAAACTATCAAAAAAATTCTCCCTGAATTTGTTTTTGATTGGAAAAGAATGGGTTTGTCTTGTGATTTTTCGTCTATTTACTCCACAATTTCTCCTGAGGTTCAAAAATTAAGTCAATATTATTTTCTTGAACTTTATAAACAAGGAAGAATCTATCAGAAGGAAACGCCGGTTTTATTCTGTCCCGAATGTCAAACAGCAATTGCTCAGGCGGAAGTTGAGGAAGTAGAACAGCAAACCTATTTTGTGGATATTGGTTTCAAGTTAAAAGGTGGAGGTCAGATTATAATTTCTACCACAAGACCAGAGCTTCTTCCAAGCTGTGTAGCAATTTTTGTGCACCCCAAAGATAAAAGATATAAAAAACTTGTTGGCAAAACTGCAATTGTTCCAATTTTTGAGCAGGAAGTACCTATTTTGACAGATGATTTAGTAGATCCCAAAAAAGGAACAGGAGTTGTAATGTGTTGCACTTTCGGAGATACTACTGATCTTGAATGGTATTTTAAATATAAACTTCCTCTTAAAATTTCCATCACAAAAGATGGAAAAATGAACAAGCTTGCAGGAAGTTTTGAGGGTTTGCCTATTAAAAAAGCGCGCAAAGCCATCATAGATGAATTAGAGAAAAGAGGCTTACTTCTTTCCAAAAAGGAAATAATCCATATTGTAAAAGTTCACGAAAGGTGTCAGACAGCAATTGAAATCTTGCCAGCTCGCCAATGGTTTATTAAGTACCTTGATCTCAAAGACAAGTTTCTGGTTGAATCCAACAAACTAAATTGGTATCCAAAGTTTATGAAAGCCAGATTAGATAACTGGATTAAAGGGCTTAAATGGGATTGGTGCATTTCAAGACAAAGATATTTTGGAATTCCAATACCTGTTTGGTATTGCAAAAGATGCAATGAAATAATTCTACCTCGAGCTAAAGATTTACCAGTTGACCCCCTTCATCAGAAACCAAAGAAAAAATGTAAATGTGGATCCAAAGAATTTGTTCCTGAAAAAGATGTTTTAGATACTTGGGTTACCAGTTCTTTAACACCACAAATTGCTTTGTCATTGATAAAAAATAAGAAAGTTCGCGAGAAAATGTTTCCGATGTCTTTAAGACCACAAGCTCATGACATTATTAATTTCTGGTTATTTTATACTCTTGCCCGTTCGTATTTGCTTTTCAAAAAAATTCCCTGGAAAAATGTAATGATTTCCGGTTTTGTTTTAGATCCAAAAGGTGAGAAAATGTCTAAATCCAAAGGGAATGTAGTAGAACCTCAAACTGTGGTTGCAAAATATGGAGCCGATGCAGTAAGATATTGGGCTTCGCAAGCAAAATTAGGAGAAGATCTAAGATATTCAGAAGAAGAGATAAAGCAAGGTAAAAGAACTGTAACAAAGCTTTGGAATGCTTCAAGATTTTCTTTGATGCATCTTAAAAAATACTCTCCAAAAAGAGTAAATCCAAAGGAATTGGAAGATGAGGATAAATGGATTTTAACCAAGCTTTATAAGACCGTAAAAGAGTATCGAAATTTTATGGATAAATACGAATATTCAAAAGCAAGAGAGGTCTTAGATAGATTTTTCTGGAAAGATTTTTGCGATAATTATTTAGAGATAATAAAGCCAAGAGTTTATAATCCAGAATCTTCCCAAAAATTGAAGTCAGCTCAATTCACTCTTTACACTTCCCTACTCTCAATTTTGAAACTCTATGCACCCTTTATGCCTTTTATCGCTGAGGAAATCTATCAGATGTATTTTAAAAAGTTTGAAGAAGAAAAAAGCATTCACATAACTTTGCTTCCAAAGCCAAACAAGAAATTATACTTCCCAAGAACTGCTCATAATTTTGAATTCGCAATTGATGCAATATCGCAAATTAGAAAATACAAATCAGAACACAAACTACCAATGAACGCAGAGATTGAAGAGATAAAATTAAAAACGAAAAACAAAAAACTTCTAAAAAAATACACCCCTCTTTTGGAAAACGTTTTGAATGTAAAGAAGATTAAATAGTTGGCTAAAGTAAAAAGGGTGGTTTTCGGATTTGGCCTTTCGGGATTGTTTTTTCGCGCGAGAGCCCACTTCCCTTTCACCTCCTTTTTAGATTTTTTCCGAAAACCACCCTTTTTGCCAAAAGAATATACCTCCAAAGATCTATATTTATTTTAATTCTAATTTACCAAACATGTCAATTCAATTATTTAATCCCCATTGCCTCTTTTACCAATTCTAAGGTCTCTCTTACTTTTTCTTGCGTCTTCACTCTCCCCTCTTCTAAAATTTCTTTGATTAGTTTTGGTTTTTGTGCAAATTCTTTTCGTTTTTGACGAATCGG
>JAGGTU010000007.1 GCA_021163545.1 bacterium
AAATATTTGCCCTCATGTGCAGGTTTTTTAATGGAAGAAGAAGTAAAGAATCTGTCTAAAGTAATTGAAAATCCAGAAAGACCTTTAATTGCAATTATTGGAGGGGCAAAGCTTGAAACAAAAATCAAGGCCATCGTCAAATTCTTAGAAATCGCAGACCACCTCTTAATCGGGGGTCGCATAGCTAATACTATTTTAGCAGCCAAAGGCATTTCCATAGGTAGATTCCTTATAAATCCTGAACTTGAGAAAATGGCTGCTAAAATTGAACTTACTAATCCCAAGATTCACCTTCCAATAGATGGGAAAGTTTCTCTTATTCCTATAGATCCTGATTATATTCATGTAGCAGCGGTTGGCAAAATTAGAAAAGAGGAGGAATGTTTTGATATTGGTCCAGAAACTATAGAACTTTTTTCAGGCATTATAAAAATAGCCAAAACAATTGTCTGGAATGGGCCCTTGGGATATTTTGAACATGAAAAATTTGCCCACGGGACTTTATCAATTGCTGAGGCGATTGTACGGTCTAAAGCATTTTCTATTGCCGGTGGGGGAGATACAACCGCTTTTTTGCACAAATATGGTTTTTTGGAAAAATTCAATCACATTTCTACCGGAGGAGGCGCTATGCTTGAATTTATTGCAAAAAATGGCAGTCTTCCGGGAATTGAAGTTTTAGAGTAAAAAGTACCAAGAACCAAATTCCAAGAACCAAATAAGGACCAAGAACCAAATTCCAAACAGAAAAAATGGAGATATTTACGAAAAACAAGTTTGATTTAGAGGATAGAACCCTTCAGTTTGCTAAAAACGTTGTAAGATTTATTAACAAACTTCCTAGAACCTTAGCAAATATTGAGTATGGAAAACAAGTTATCCGCTCGGCCGGCTCTATTGGAGCAAACTATATAGAGGCCAACGAGGCTTTGGGAAAAAGAGATTTTCGAATGAAAATTAAAATTGCCCGCAAAGAAGCCAAAGAAACTGCTTATTGGTTAAGATTGTTAATTTCTATCAATCCGAAGTTATTTACAAAGGAAGGGAAAAGTCTGATAAGCGAGGCCAATGAACTTAAAAGAATATTTTCATCAATAGTAGAAAAGACAAAATAAACCCTTGCTGATTGGATGTTTAATTGTTTGGTTCTTGGAATTTGGTCCTTTTTTGGTTCTTGGTTCTTGGATCTTGGTTCTTGAAATTTAATTCATTAATATGACTATTAAGAATTTACCAGAGGTTTCTGCGTTTATTATAGAAAGAGCAAAACAGCATGAGAAAATAATTATTTACGCCGATGCTGATTTAGACGGGGTGGCATCGGCTGTTATTTTAAAAGAAACCTTTGAATTATTAAACCCGAAGTATCAAAAAAAGAATCTTTGGGTGTATTTCCCTGACCGGGAAAATGAAGGGTATGGCATTACAAAAAACGCCCTTAATTATTTTCAAAAAACCGCGCCTGCCAATTTTTTTGCCCTAGATTGTGGAATAACCAATTTTGAGGAGATTAAATTAGCAAAAAAACTTGGCTTCTCAGTTGTCGTTATTGATCACCACCAAGTTTTGGACAAACTGCCAGAGGCAGACTTTATAATAAACCCAAAGCAACCTGAGGATGAGTACCCCTTTAAATTTTTCAGTGCCGCTGGACTGTTATATAAATTGGCAAAATTTACCTTAATTCAAGCTCAAATTCAATGGAAACCAGAAAGATTTCTTGAATTGGTTGCATTGGCAACATTGGCTGATCAAATGCCCCAAATAGAAGAAAACAAAGAGCTAGTCAAACAGGGGTTGTTAGCATTTAAACATACCACCCGTCTTGGCTTGCAAGTTTTAAAAGAAGAGACGCATTTTGTAGAAGATGATTCAATTGAACTCTTTCAAAAAATAATTGCCCCGCTTAACAGTTCAGATAAAGTCAATCATCATACCCAAACTTATTTGCTTCTGACTACTCCCTCTGAACAGCAGGCAAAAACAATAGCCAGAGAATTGTTTAAAAAAAGCCAAGAGAAAAAGCAGAAAATCCAGGAAATTGTAGAAGAAGTAGAAAAGCGAATTCAAGGCAAAGATTTACCGATTATTTATGAAGGTGATGAATCTTGGCCCCTTGTTTTGATAGGTATTGTAGCCTCAAAAATTTGTCAAAAATACAAAAAACCAACCTTTCTTTTTAAATTAACCGACAAAGAAGCTATCTGTTCTGCTCGCCTTCCAAATAAGATTGATGGAGTAAAAGCAATGGCAAGTTGCAAGCATTTGTTAGAAAATTACGGAGGGCATCCGCCGGCCTGCGGCGGAAGACTTAAGAAAGAAAATTTTGAACAATTTAAAGATTGTCTAGTAAAATACTTTCAAACTCTCAATGATCAAACGATTATCGAGCAATAATTAATAATCGATAACGATAATCTATGAATAAATTTATAATCTATACCGATGGCGCTTCAAAAGGCAATCCTGGACCGGCTCGTATAGGTGTTGTAATTTGTGATGAAGAAGGGAATGTCCTAAGAGAATATTCTAAAGACATAGGAAATGCTACAAATAATGAAGCAGAATACCAGGCTGTCATTTTTGCGCTCAAGAAAATTAAGGCTCTTTATGGCAAAAAAACGGCAAAAAATGCAGAAATAGAAATAAGATCAGATTCAGAACTTCTTGTTTCGCAGCTAAACAGAAAGTACAAGATTTTAGACCCCAAAATTCAAAAATTTTTTATTCAACTTTGGAATCTCACAATAGATTTTAAAAAAGTTATTTTTACACTTATTCCTCGCGAGGCAAACAAAAGAGCCGATAAATTAGCTAACCAATCTACTCAACTTTTCTAACCTCCCCCTAATTTTGCCCAAAAAAGAAACTTTTTCATGCTTCTTTCTTTATGTTTTTATTAATTATTAATAATGTAATAAGCTGCATTAACAAATTAATCTATATGGGCAAAATTAAGGGGAGAAGGCTTGACAGGTTTTTTGGGACAAAGGTACAATAAAATAATTGATAAAATAATCGATAAAATCGATATCGATAATACTTTTTATGGCGCAAAATTCTGAGAAAAAATTTATTTCACTCAAAGAAGCATCAGAATTATGTTCTTATTCTGAGCCGCATTTGCGTCTAAGGGCAAGAGAAGGAAAATTAAAAGCAGTGAAAATTGGAAGAAACTGGGCTACCACAAAAGAATGGCTTGATGAATTCTTGCGAAAAACCTTACAAGATAAGCGAAAACAACAAATCCAGAAAGAAAAAGAACCCACCCAAACACAAAAAAGCACAGGACTTAAACATATCTCGACTCCACCTTTATTAACAACAAAAACGAGTATTTTGCTTTCTGCACCAACATTGCTGCCCCTCATCTTCTTCATTGCCTTTCTCTTTGCATACACTTTTGCTAATCCACAACCTTTTCTTTCCTTTCTCCAATCAACCTTCACCCCTTTCTCTCACTCTCTCTCATCTCTAAAAGATGAACTTCAACCTTCTTCTTTCTCTTTTTTACTCTCTTCCTTGAAATCATCTTTTGACCCATCTTTTGCTTTTTCAACCTTCCTAGAAGATACAAAATATCTTACTCAAAAAGAAACAAACTATCTATCTCTTTCAAACTTCTCCTCACTTTTATCTCCATCACAACCAATCAAAAAAGGAGAAATCAAAGACTATTTCTCCTTTATTGGTCAATTTCTAAAATCAAAAGCAAATACTCTCTTATCTTTAATCTGGCCAGAGAAATTCTTAAAAGAAGAACAACTAAAACCC
>JAGGTU010000017.1 GCA_021163545.1 bacterium
ATTGTTTTTTGATTGACTGCAATTGTGGGAGATAGATTTACAATTTTTTCAGCATCTGGTTTTTTTAATCCTCCCAAAAATTGCCTTGCATAGGCGGATAAACTTTCTAAATATCTTCTTTGTCCTTCTGCATAAATGGTGTCAAATGCTAAAGATGATTTCCCTGAGCCAGAAATACCACAAATTACCACCAACTTATTTTTTGGGATTTTTAGGCTAATATTTTTAAGATTGTGAACTTTTACTCCCCGAAGTTCAATAAAATCTTTTTCCATACATCTCTTCCCCCACCTTTATCCTCTCCCTCTCCATTGGGGAGGGGATGATTTAGGAGGGGGCGGGGTTTAAATTTAAATCATTTATTATACCTTAATTTGTCAAATTTTTGAAGGGTAATAGCTTTATCGTGGGTTGTATTTATAGAAAAAGAAAAAACCGACCAGCTTCAGCTGGCCGGTTCACTTGGTAACGCCCGCTGTATCGAGAACAGTTCTCGTTCCATTGTTAATAGAGATGAGTTTTGTTAGTGAATTATTTGAGATTTTATGATAAGCTTTTAAAAGAAATATGAAACAGGAATTAAAAGAGAAAATTGAAAAATTGCCAGATAGGCCCGGCGTTTACATTTTCAAAGATGAAAATGAGAATATTCTTTATATTGGCAAGGCAAAGGATATCAAAAAGAGAGTTAAACAACATTTTCAAAGACAACAGAAATGGATTTGGGATTTTCTTGATGATATTGCTGATGTTGAAGTCTTAGAGTGTGAAAACGAAAAAGAAGCAATGCTTTTGGAAGCAGAGCTTATTAAAAGATATCAGCCAAAATTTAATATTGAATGGAAAGACGATAAAAATTACTTTTTTGTAGGAATTACAAAAGAAGATTTTCCCAGGGTTTTTTGGACACACCAGACAAAATTCAAAAGTCAAAAGTCAAAAGTCAAATCTGAACTATCTACTACTCACTATTCACTACTCACTGATTATTTTGGGCCGTTTGTGAAAGGGGCGGAGTTAAAAAGGTTTTTGGCGGAAATAAGGAAAATTTTACCCTTTAGAACTTGTAAGGATTTGCCAAAGAAACCTTGTCTTTATTATCATCTTGGAGTTTGTCTTGCGCCCTGTAAAAACAAAAGGCAAAAGAAAAAATACCAAAAAATGATAGAAACCCTAAAAGTTTTGCTTAAAATTTATCTTCAGGAGAACATACGAATTGAAGGGTACGATATCTCGAATATCTCAGGAAGTTTGGCAGTTGGGTCAATGGTTGCTTTTGAAAAAGGAAAACCAAAAAAATCGGATTATAGAAGGTTTAGAATAAAAAGAGTTAAAGGGCAAAATGATGTAAAATCTCTGCGAGAAGTACTTTCAAGAAGAATGAAACATATTGAATGGGATATGGCAGATTTGATTTTGCTGGACGGGGGGAAAGGTCAGCTAAAGGCGGCAAACAAAATTGATATTCCAACAATTTCGCTTGCAAAAAAGGGTAAGCACTCTGGTAAATTATATTCTCGCTTTTCAAAAAACTTTGCTCTCCTTGACGAACTGCCCGAAGAGTTTAAAAATCTTCTTCTGAAGGTAAGAGATGAAGCTCATCGGTTCGCAATAAGCTATCATAAATTAAGAAGGAGAAAGATGTTGAAAATATAAAGAGAGGAGATTAATCTCCTCTCTTCCCCCTGTGCCGGATCACACGAAGCCAGAAGATATAAGCCCAGAGATTCAAAAACAGAAGAGAGCAAAAGAAAAAGATGGCTGCCTGTGAGTTTTGTCCTGAAAAAAACTTTTCAAGTCCTGCAATTAAGAATCCTACAAATGCCAAGCAACCTAGAATAATGCCTAACATCTTATTCACCCCCTTTTAAAGATACTTTAAAAGCATACAAGAAAACTTCTAAAAAGTCAAATTTTATGAGGTTTAAAGTGATATCAAAATTTAAACCAAAAGGTGATCAGCCAAAAGCAATAAAGCAGCTTGTGGAGGGTATTAAAAAAGGATACCGCTTTCAAACATTATTGGGGGTAACCGGAAGCGGGAAGACTTTTGTAATGGCAAAGGTGATTGAAAAAGTTCAATTACCCACTCTTGTAATTTCTCCTAATAAAACTTTGGCGGCGCAACTTTATGAGGAATTTAAAGCCTTCTTTCCTGAAAATGCTGTCTGCTATTTTGTTTCCTATTATGATTATTATCAACCAGAGGCATATATTCCGCAAACCGATACCTATATTGAAAAAGATGCCAAAATCAATGAAGAGATTGACAGACTCAGGCATCAAGCAGTTCAGGCTCTTTTAGCAAGAGACGATGTATTAATCGTTGCTTCAGTTTCTTGTATTTATAATCTTGGTTCTCCTGATATTTACCAAAAACTTTCACTTCATTTAAAGAAAGGGCAGAAAATCACAAGAGAAAAACTCATTGACAGGCTTTTAGATCTTCAATATGAAAGAAATGATTTTGAACTTTGGCGTGGGCGATTTAGGATAAGGCTAAACTATATTGACATTTGGACCTCAGGTGTGGATCAAATCATTCGAATTGAAAATAGCGGAGAACAAATTGAGAATATTTTTGTGGGAGAGGTTCCTTTTGGAAAATTCAAAAAAATTGAAAAAATTGAAATCTGGCCGGCGAAATTCTGGCTGACAGAAAAAGAGAGGTTAAATATTGCTTTAGCAAATATTGAGCTTGAGCTGCAAGAAAGAATGGAAGAACTTAAGAAACAAGGCAAAATACTTGAGGCAGAAAGATTAAAAAGAAGAACCGAATATGATTTGGCAATGATAAGAGAAACTGGCTGGTGTCATGGAATTGAGAACTATTCAAGACATCTTGAATTTAGAAAGAAAGGCGAACCTCCTTTTACTTTATTGGATTATTTTCCTGAAAATTATTTAATTTTTATTGACGAATCTCATATCACCATACCACAGCTTAAAGGAATGTATGAAGGCGATCATTCGCGAAAAAAGACTTTGGTTGAATATGGGTTTAGACTGCCCTCTGCCTTTGACAATCGTCCTCTAAAATTCAATGAATTTTTAAAAAAAATAGATAAGGCAATTTTTGTATCTGCCACTCCTGCTGAATATGAAAGAAAGGTTTCAAAACAAATAGTTGAGTTAATAGTAAGACCAACCTATCTTTTGGATCCAACAATAGAAGTGCGTCCAACTGAAAACCAGGTAGAAGATTTAATTCAAGAAATAGAAAAAAGAAAGGAAAAAGGACAAAGAGTATTAGTTTTAACTCTAACAAAACGTTTGGCTGAAGCTTTAGCTGAGCATTTAAAGAAAAAAGGTATAAAAGCAGAGTATCTTCATTCTGAAATTAAAACTTTGATAAGACCCAGGTATTTGGCAAAGTTAAGAAAAGGAGACTACGATGTTTTGGTGGGGATAAATCTTCTAAGAGAAGGCTTGGATTTGCCAGAGGTTTCCCTAATTGCAATTTTAGATGCAGATAAAGAAAGTTTTCTGAGGGATGAGCGTTCTTTAATTCAAATCATGGGAAGAGCGGCAAGGCATTTAGAAGGACATATTATTATGTATGCCGATACAATTACAAAATCAATGAAAAAGGCTATTGAGGAAACCAAAAGGCGAAGAAAAATTCAAGAAGAATATAACAAAATTCACAAGGTCAAACCGATGCCTGTAATAAAGCCAATAAGAGAGACTTTGGCTCCAAAAGAAGAAGAGGAAGAAAAACTACCTGAGGAAGAATTTTTAAAAGAGTATTTAAGGCAACTAAAATATCAATTAGATTTAGCAAGGAGAAATCTTCAGTTTGAAAAAGCAGCCCAAATTAAGGCAAAAATTGAGAGTTTAAAAGGGAAAGTTTAAAAACTACAAAACAAACAGTTTCAGGGACCTCAAAGACCCGAGCGGGCACGGTTCCCCCGCTTAGCGGGGGAGAGCGAGGGTCTTTGCGAGAGTGAGCGAGCGCGCCGGGCGAGCGAACGTGCCCTGAAACTGTTTGTTTTGTAAGAAAATGAAAATCATTCAATTTCTGGGGAGCTTTTTAAGCGTTGCAGGAGTCCTTTTTTGTAAAGATTAAAAATCTCTTTCACGGTTAGACCTCTCTCTCCCTGATATACCCTCACTCCAGCTGACTCTAACAATTTAAATGCCGAGGGGTTTATATCTGACAAGAGCAAGACTCTTACTGCATTTTCAATTAAGGTTTGTGAAGCTATATCATCAGCTCCTCTTGCCATGTGAGCAGCAGGATTCTCAATGGCTTTTTCAAGCTCTCCTTTTTCATTTAGAATTATAAAATAATGGGCTCGGCTAAAGCGAGGTTCCACAAATGCATCAAGATTTGTCCCAAAAGAAGGGATACCTATTTTCATATTTTTAATTTAATTTTAAAGACGGAGAATTTCTAATAAACCCTCAAGTATAAAAAAGAGCACATAAATCAAAAGTAAAATAAAACCTTCTTTTCTTGTAAGTTTATTTTTAGTAATTGAAAAAATTAAGAAGAAAATCGCTGATAAAAACGAAAAGAGGATAGCATTAAAATAAAGGGAAAAATGAACAATTCTAAAGGGGGCAATGATAACTGCCAGTCCTAAAATAAGGCCAGAATTTACCATAACCGAACCTATCGTATCTCCAAGTAGCATCTCTTTGTGGCCAGATCTAATTGATCTTATTCCAAAAGCAATTTCTGGCAAGGAGGTACCAAGGGCTACACCCAAAATTCCAATAATAATTAAAGAAAGGCCTGATGAAAGAGCAATTTTTTCTGAGGCAAATACTATTCCTTCGGCGCTCAAAAGTAAAAGCAAAACCGAGAAAAAAAACAGTCCTAATTCTTTAAATAGCAACTTAATCTTCTCAAAGGGTTTCGCGGCAATTTTGTCAAATACTTTTGAGAATCTTCGCTGCTCTCTAATTATTTCTCTTAAATAAAAGAGAAACCCTATTAGTAAAATTACTCCATCCAGCCTTGAGAGAGATCCGTCAAGAATCAAAAGTAAAGGGAAAATTGTAAAGAAACAGGCAAAAAATCTGGCCTTCTGAAGTGTTTTTTCTCCAAAATCCAATTTCTTTGCAAAAATTGCCCCAATTCCCAAGATAAGGGTTAAAAGAATAATATTTGAACCCAGGATATTTCCTACAGCCAGTTGTGGTGAGTCAGAAATGGAGGCGGTTATTCCAACAAAAAGTTCTGGCAGGGATGAGGCAAATGCCATTAAAATTGTTGCAACAACAAACTCCCGCCAACCTAAAATTTTAGCAAGGTTGGATAAAGACTTCACAACCCACTGACCTGATTTAGCCAAGACAATACAAGATAAGATAAAAATTGAAATAAATTCTATCATCTTTCTGTTTGATGTCTAGTAATAAAATAAAATTTAGTTGCTTCAATTAGAAGAATATCTCCAATACTTGCTCCAAATACTATTAGCCATCCGTGCAACCCCAACGGTTGAGTTTTTAAAGCATATTGCAAACTTGGTAGATAGATAGCCACAATCAGCATTCCCATTCCAAGTAATACCGCTCCAATTAGAAGTTTATTTGAAAGTATTCTCTCCTGCCAAAGGTTCCTTCGTAAATTTTTACAGGAAAAAATATATAAAAGTGAGTTTACCGCAAGAGAGGCAAAAATGATTGTTCTTATGTAACCAATTTCGTAACCTCGTTTAAGAAGCCAGAAAAACACTCCCAAAAGAATAAAATCAGTAATAATTCCGATAATAAAAATAATGACTTTCATCTCTCTTGTCAAAAGAGGTGTTTTGTGGCCGATGGGTTTTCTTTTCATAATATCCTTTTCTTTTGGCTCAAAAGAGAGGGCAATGCTTGGGAAAGTATCTTCTATTAAATTCACCCAAAGAATTTGAAGAGCAGTTACAGGCAGGGGTGTTTGGGTAATGATGCTGGCACCAATTAGAATTACTTCGGTAAAGCTGTCAGATAAAAGATACGTAATAACCTTTCTTATATTATCAATAATCCTTCTCCCCTCTTCTATTGCGGCTACAATAATTGAGAAACTGTCATTTAGTAAAATTAAATCAGATGTCTCCTTGGCAACTTCTGTTCCTGAGCCTAAAGCAACTCCAATGTCTGCCTTTTTTAGGGCAGGTGCATCGTTAATCCCATCGCCTGTCATTGCAATCACCTCTCCTTTTTGCTGCCAGGCTTCAATTATTCTCATTTTATGTTTTGGTTCAACTCGGGCAAAAATCTTAATTTTTGGCAACATCTTCATTAGTTCTTCTTGGGTGAGTTTATCTAACTCAACACCTTCTAAAATTTCTTCCTCTTTGGCTTTCAACCCTAACTCCTCAGCTATGGCTTTGGTAGTTAGTTTATGATCTCCGGTGACAATTATTACCCTCAGGCCTGCTTGTTTGCATATTTTAATAGCCTCTTTTGCGTCTTTTCTTATAGGGTCGGATAAAGTAATTAAGCCTAAAAATTCGAGATTCTCTATTAGATCATCAATGGGTTTTTGTTCTTTAACTTCTTTTTGGGCACAGGCAACTACCCTAAAACCTTTTTTGGCAAGTTTTGTCATTTCTTTTTCCCATTGGGCTTTTTTCTCTTGAGAAAGTGAAGAGAGCTCCAAAAGTTTTTCAGGCGCTCCGCAGACAAAGAGCAGAAACTTCTCTTTTTCTTGATAAAGAGCGGCTTTGAATTTTTTTATTGAATCAAACAATATTTGATCAACTCTTTTTTTCTCCCAATCTTTTAAAAATTGATATCCATATAACTCAATTGATGCTTTCAATAAAGCTCTTTCTGTGGGTTTACCTCGGATAATCCATTTTTCTTTTACCTCTTGTGGGTTTTCAATAAATGCTTCAGAAGTCAAAAGGGCGCATTTTAAAATTGCCTCTTTTTTACCTATAACTTCAGCAACTGCCATCTTACCTTCTGTGAGAGTACCGGTTTTATCGGTAGCAATAACTGAGGTGCTTCCTAAAGTTTCAGCTGCCACTAGTTTCCGCACCAACCCTTTTCTTTGAAGGATTTTTTGCATTCCTAAAGCCAAAATTATGGTCATTGCCACAGGCAAACCCTCAGGTATCGCTGCCACGGCAACTGCAATTGCGGTGGTAAACATTTCTTTAA
>JAGGTU010000047.1 GCA_021163545.1 bacterium
GTGATACTCATTTACTTAACTCTTCCTCCCCCACCTTTATCCTCCCCCTCCCTCTTGGGAGGGGGAGGATTATAGGAGGGGGTGGGTTTATAGCTCGTAAATTAATTACTCAATAACTTAACACTAATGGTTTATTCCTTTTTCAATCTCTAACAACCTATTATACTTTGCTACTCTTTCTCCTCTTGCCGGCGCTCCTGCTTTGATAAAATCTGCTCCAATTCCAACAGCGAAATCTGAAATAAAATCATCGTTTGTTTCACCTGACCGATGAGAGACAATAATTTTCCACCCAAATGATTTTGCTAATTTCGCAGCTTCAATTGCTTCTGTAACTGTTCCAATCTGGTTGATTTTTATAATCGCTCCATTACAAAGCCCTTTTTCTTTTGCCATTTTTATTCGCTCAGGATTTGTGACAGTTAAATCATCTCCAATAATTAAGAATTGAGAATCTAGAATCTGGAGTTTAGAATAAAAGTTTTTCCAAGCCTCAAAATCTTCTTCAGCAAAAGGATCTTCAAGTCCAATAATTGGATATTTTTTAATTATTTCTTCATAAAAAGACAAAAGCCCCTCTTTTGTAAATGTAGCCCCCTCAAGATAATATTGATCGCCTTTATAAAAATGAGTTGCAGCACAATCTAAAATGATTTTGGTATCCTCTTGGATTGCTTCTTTAAGCAATTTTAGGGCTTGTATAGCAGAAGAAATTGGCGGAGCAAAACCTCCTTCATCTCCTACATTGATTGCTGAGTTCCCATATTCATTTTTAATGATCTCTTTGAGGCGATGGTAAGTTTTAACTGCTATTTCTAAATTTTTAGCAAAACTTTCCTTCTGTGGCACAATCATAAACTCCTGAATTGCCAACTCATTTCCTGCATGCTTCCCTCCATTGATGATATTAAAACAGGCTCTTGGAAGGAGAAATTCCCCCTCCCCCACCTTTATCCTCCCCCTCCCCAAAGAGGAGGGGGAGGATGGGAGGGGGTGGGGGTTTGAATTTGAGATATCGTCAATATGCTTCCACAGGGAAATCCCTTGAACTTTAGCTCCTAATTTGCAAACTGTCATCGAAATTCCCACAATTGCATTAGCCCCTAAATTTGATTTATCTTTAGTGTCATCTAATTCAAGCAATAATTGATCAATCTTTTCTTGCTTTGTTGGGTTTAGCCCCTTCAATTTTGGTGCAATAATTTCATTTACATTTTTTATTGCTTTATCTATCCCTACCACTTTCGCCTCAAATTTCCCGCACGAAGCCCCGCCCGGCACTCCGACTTTAACCTTAAAATTTTTACTTTCTGCCACAACCTCAAGCGTCCACTCTCCTCTTGAGTTTAATATTTTTCTTGCCTTAATGTTTTGGATTTCTTGCTCCATTTTAAGTTGGCGGTTCTTAATTTATTAAAGATCGATCTCGTTGGTAGTAATTTTAGCGAGAACTGTTCTCGCTAAATTGGGAGGATTTTAGTTTTTGAATATACTGAAAAGCAGCAAGGGCTGACTTGGCTCCTTCTCCGCAGGCGGTAACAATTTGTTTGAAAGGTCCGGTATTACAGTCCCCTGCTGCAAACAAACCCGCTGTTTTTGTCTGGCAGGTTTCAAATTCAACAACTATTTCATCCCTTTCATTAAAATCTACTAAATCTTTAGCAAAAGAGGTTGCCGGTTGATTTCCAATTTGAATAAAGACTCCATCAACTTTTAACTCCTTTTCTTCTTGGGTTTTTCGATCTAAATAAATAACCCCCTCCACCTTCTCTTTGCCAAAAATCTTTTTAACTTGAGCATTGGTTATGATTTCTGTTTTTCCTGAGCGTTTAACAATTTCCTGGTTTGTCTGATCAGCTTTTACAGTTTCTCCATATTCCAGGATATAAATTTTCTTTGCAATTTTTGATAAGAAAATTGCTGTTTCAAAACCTGCGTTTCCACCGCCAACAACCGCAACAACTTTGTCTTTAAAGAAACTGCCATCACAAACAGCACAATAACTTACTCCCTTTCCTAAAAATTCCTTTTCTCCTTCAACTTCCAAAGGTCTTGGGTCTGCTCCTGAAGCAATAATCACCGCCAGAGAATTAAATGTTTTGCCTGTCTTTGTATGAACGCCAAATACATTTTCTTCTTTTTGGATTTTTGTTACCTCGTCATATTGAACTTCTATATTAAATTTTTGAAGATGATTTTTAAATTTTTGGATCAGCTCAATCCCTGAAATTTTCTCAAAACCAGGATAATTTTCAATATCAACTGCTTTTTTTGCAACCTGTCCTCCAAATTCTTTACTAATCAAAAGCGTTTTAAGATGCTGTCTTCCGGCATAAATCCCAGCAGTAATTCCTGCTGGTCCTCCACCAATGATAATTAGGTCATATAACTCATTTTTCATAATAGCCTATTTTCTTTAATAAATTTCTTCAATGTTGGGGCGTACCTTTCATCTTTTAAAGAAAGATATAGATGAGTTTTTAACCATTCTTCTTTTGTGCCACATTCAAGCCAATTTCCTTCAAATTCATATCCATAAATTGTTTTTCCATCGTCTAACATTTTTTGTAACACTTCTGCCAAAATTATTTCACCTTTTTTGCCAAGATCCGCGCTTTTTAAATAATCAAACACCTCGGGTGTTAAAACATATCGCCCCACAATAGCCAAATTTGATGGAGCCTCATCGGGTTTTGGTTTCTCCACAATTCTTCTTATTTTAAAAACTCGACTTGCTATTTTCTCCACCTCAACCACGCCGTAAGAAGAAAGCTTTTCTTTATTTTCAATACGCGCCAGCGCAATTACAGGTCTCTGAGAGGTTTGAAAAATTTTAATAAGTTGTAAAAGGCACGGTTTTTTTGATTCAATAATATCATCACAGAACATCACCCCACAGGGCTGTTTATTGAGTTTTGGCCATCCTTGTAAAATTGCATCTCCGTCTCCCAAAGGTTTTTTCTGTAAAGCCACAGAAATAGAAAGTCCTTTTACTAGCTCCTTTAATTCATCTAATTCCTTGATTAAATGATTCCGCCCCCTTTTCTTTAAAAGAGCTTGCAAAGATTTTGAGGGCTTAAAATATTCCAAAACAATATCTCTCCTGCTTGAAGTTATAAAAATTATCTCCTCGATACCTGCTTCTTTTGCCTCTCTTATGGCATATTCTACCATTGGTTTATCTACCACCGGCCAGAGGACTTTGGGCATCACTTTCGATAACGGTAAGAATCTAGTACCCAAACCTGCTATTGGAAGAATTGCTTTTTTAACTTCTTGCTCCATATTTTTGAATTAGTTTTATTTAGAAGAGAATTTTTGTCTTAAAAAAGTAGGAATATCCCATTTTTTTTCTTCTCCCAAGAGCTCCTTTTCTGTTTCTTTTGCAATTTTGTGAATATCAAGGGCATTTCTTCTGATTCGTTTTTTGATTTTCAAGGAGGAAGTTTTCTTCTTGCTTTTCTTTTTTAACTTCTTTGCTACTTCTTTTTTAGGTCTCTTTTCTGCCTGTTTTTCCTTTTTAGACTTTACTTTTTTTGACTTTGCCTTTTCTGGAGGCTTTACCGCCAAAAGGGTAATCCTTATTTGGTCTTTTAAATGCAAAGAGTTAATGCCAAAAATAATTTTTGCCCTTGGGTTAAATTGGAAAATAGTTTTAGCCACTTTCTCAATTTCTTGCATACTCAAATTCCTCGGGCCAGCGATATCACAAAGAAATGCCTGCGATTCTTTCAACTCAAAATTAGAAAGAGGATTTTCAAACAACCTTTTTAAGGCTATTGTAATTCTATTTTTTCCACCCGCTTTAGCGCAATTTAAATATGCTCCTGCTCCTTTTTGTTTCAAAATACTTCTTAAATCTGCAAAGTCTGTATTGATCATGCCCGGCTGATACAAAGCCTCTATTAGTCCTTCGAAGGTCTGGGCTAAGATTTTGTTCATCAAAAGAAAAGCTCTATGTAGCGAGGTTTGTTCTTTTATAAGTTGAAAAATTTTCTGATTGGACATAACAACTGTCGAGTTTAGATTAGGCTTGATTTTCTTGAGAGCTGATTTGGCAATTTCCGTTCGCTTTTGCCCCTCAAATTTAAAAGGTAGAGTAAAAACCCCAAGAGTTAAGAGATTTAAAGAATTGGCAACTTGAGAAAAAATAGGCATTGCACCAGACCCTGTTCCACCCCCCAAACATGAGACAAAAATACAAAAATCTGCTTTCTGAAGTTCTTTTTTTATTCTTCCTTGTGCTGCTTTGGCTGCTTTTTCTCCAAGTTCCGGATTCATCCCACAGCCAAGCCCATGTGTTGTTTCTTCTCCAAAATAAAACTTCTTTACTTTTTTGGGTACATTTTTCAATGCCTGCCAGTCTACATTTGCCGCTATAAATTCTATTCTGCCTCCATGTTTTATTTTTTTTCTTGCAAAAATCTTTGCAATCTCACTTACAATTGAACAACCTCCACCGCCTACCCCAACAATTTTTATCTTCGGCAAAATTAATCTGCCCAAGTTCTGTGATGAAGTATTGGTTGCCATGTTATTTTATTTTACTATACAAATTTCTTTTTTAAAATAGGGTTTTTTGAGCTGAATATTTTTGCACTTCTGTCTCTTGAAAAATTCTTACCTTGCCAAACACCCCATCATAACCAGGCTCTATATTCACCTCTCCTTCTCTTACTCTGATAATTCCCTCAGCAATCTCTGGCAGAGTTTGAGATTTTAAATCTTCCTCTTTAACATTTAATAAAACATTGAATTCGTTTTGAAATTGGCTAATCAAATTATGATACTCTTTCATTACTTCTTTTGTACCCGGAGTTTGAGATATAGCCTCAGCAATAATTTCCTGAAGTGGCACCAGACTTTTATAAGGAATAGCATTTTCTGGCACGAAGCCTTCTTCTCTGTCTGCCAAATCTTCTACTCGATGAAGCACTCCTAAGGTTAAAGGTTTGCCACAAACAGGACAAATATTATTATATTTTTTTGCCTCTTTTGGCGATACTCTTACCCCACAGTTTCTATGCCCATCATAATGATATTTTCCCTCCTCAGGATAAAACTCAATTGTATAGAGAAATTTTTCTTTATCTTTCTTTTTAATTGCCTCCACAATTGCAAAATAACTTAATTCTGTATCAAAGACATTTGCTTCTCTTCCAAGCTTTTGAGGAGAATGAGCATCTGAATTGCTAACCAGAGTAATTCTATCTAAATCAGAAACCCGCCAACACATTTTAGGATCTGCGCTTAACCCAGTTTCGGCAGCATCAATATATTTTGTATACTCTTCAAAGCACTCCTCGATTGAATCAAAACCAGATCGAGAGCCAAACAAAGAAAACCACGGCGTCCAAATATGCGCGGGAATTACCAGACAATCTTGAGAAATATTTAAAACAATTTTTAGAAGCTCTTTGGCGTCTAATCCCAAAGTCGGTCTTCCATCGGCTTTCAAATTTCCAATCCAGCCAAGTTGAGTGTTGATTTTCTCTACCACCTCAATAGATGGAGCTAGAATTAAAAGATGAATTTTCCTTACCGCGCCATTTTTTGAATAAATACAGCTTATCTCAGAGGATAAAAGAAACCGGGTGGGATTATCAGAATTTCTTAATTTAAAAAGCCCTGACTCTGCGGGCTCTAATTTTTCTTTAATTTCTCCAAGCCATTGGGGATGAGTAAAATCTCCTGTTCCCACAACTAAAATTCCCTTCTCTTTTGCAGATTTTGCATAATTTTCTAAATCTGCCTGAGAAGAAGTGGCCCTTGAATATTTTGAATGAATATGTAGGTCAGCAATAAATTTCATAAA
>JAGGTU010000049.1 GCA_021163545.1 bacterium
CTTGGTTCAACTTTATTTTCTTCTTTAAAAATTTCTTGAACTTCTTTTTGAAATTTTTTTCTTGCTTTTATATTCTGGATAATTCTTTCTACTTCCTTTTTTATTGACTCTGTCCAGAGAATCTGAATTTCGTTTCTTCTTGCCATTCTTAAAATCTTTGCCGAAGCACTATCTTTATTAAAATATCCTGCCACAAAAAGATTTGTATCTATTACTATTTTCATAATAGCTTTTTACGGCTCATTTCCACCATTTGAGCCACAACTTGAGCCGCATCCTGAGCCGAAGAATGAGCCGTAAAATGAGCCGGAAATTGAGCCGTAAGATTTATTTTATAAACTGATAATAGGTGTATTTTCCTTTATTTATCTGCTTAACCCTTCCTCTTCTCTCAAGAATATCCATATATCTTGTAGCAGTAGCGTCTGATACTCTCACTAGTTTCTGGACCTGATCATTTGTAATTCTCCCGTTTATCTTTAAGAATTCAATAATTCTTTGTAATTTTCTTTCTCTCCTCTTTTGAATTTTTGATCTTGCTTTCTCTAGTAATCTTTTTACAAAAGCAAAATTAATTTTTGGCTTTAAAATATCGGGCTGAGTTAATCGAGAGGAGGCTGGAAAATTTTTTTGAGGCGGAACCTGGGGCTGAGCTTGAGCTGGCGTTTGAGAAACTTTAGGTTTTAAAGATATTGAAGAGGAAGGTAAAGACTGTTTCAATTCTGTCTTTTGTCCAGAAGCTTCTTTTTGCTGGATAATATCTTGATTTATCTGATTTAAATCTTGATTTTGTTGCTGGCTTTGGGTTTGAGATAGATTTTTTTGATCTGGATTCTGATCTGTATCTTGTTTAGCAGGTAGGTTTTGATTCATGTTTTAAGAAAACTTTTTGTTTTTAAGGTTTTTAAAGCAAGATGTAAACGAAATGAGGTCTCAGTGTAAAAGGTAAAAAGCGTCTCTCCTTTGTAAAAACTTTCTCCCCCTTTTTTATTAAGGTAGATACCCGCACTTTTTATAAAGGGCGCACCAAGAATTCTTGCAATCTCCACCAAATGATGGTTATTAATTTCTTTTACCCTCCCATTTCTTTTAGCCTTCATTTGGAAACTTATCTTTCCAAGTTGAATTTTCTTTGAACTAATTTCTGGATCACCACCCTGAGCTTTAACAATTTCTCTAAATTTTTCCAAAGCTTTGCCA
Organism: bacterium; assembly: GCA_021163545.1. Lineage (GTDB taxonomy): Bacteria > Patescibacteriota > Minisyncoccia > Minisyncoccales > PEYH01 > JAGGTU01. The sequence goes on from JAGGTU010000049.1 coordinate 1,201, forward strand.
GACTTTAAGGCGGATTTTGCCATTTCTTTTCCTCTGCCTTTTCTAGCCTTGCCAACAAGTTCTAGAATATAGCCTGCAAGCTCTGTGGCTCTTTCTTCTAAATCTCTTGGGCGATTTTCTTTCTGTTCCAAAACTAAAAGATCATCATAAACCTGCAGGGCAGGCCCAATCCCTCTACCAATAGGACCTTTGGCATAATTTATTGAGACATGAGTTTTTATTTTAAATCTTTTTGTAATGTCCTCAAATAATTTTTTAAGCTCCTCTGCCTCTTTTTTGTTTTTTATTTTTGCATATTTATTTACCGGAATATCGATTACCAAATATTTCACTCCCATTGCTACTTTTTTTGCAATAATACTTGAAATTAGTTTTGGATAAGACTCAATTAAAAGTTGGCTTGCTACTTCAATTATCCTTGCATCTGAAGGCACAATGTCCCCTACTCCCCAGACAATGCATCCCTTTGTTTTTTTGACAATGTTGATTAACTCTTTAGTTGAAAAAGCAACCCTAGCCACGGTTTCCATTGTATCGGCAGTGCCCGAAGCTGAAGTAATTGCCCGAGAGCATGTTTTTGGAATATAAATTCCAAAGCTTGCGATAATTGGAACAATTATAGGGGTAGTTTCATTACCACAAAGTCCGCCAACAGAATGTTTGTCAGCTACAATTCCCGGGAATTTAATCTTTTTGCCTGTCTCTGCCATTGCTTTTGTTAGATAAAAAAGTTCTTTTGTTGAAATTTTTTCAAAAAATGAAGAGGCTACAAAAAACGCTACTGCCACATCATTTAACTTTCGGGAGACAATATCTGATACAATTGAATACATCTCTGAATAATTCAATCCTTTTCCTAAAAGTTTGCTCTGAATTGCGTCTAAGGATTTGGGTTTGCCAAGAAATGAAAATTCAAGCCTCTCTCCCTGTTCAATCTCAAATCTATGGGATAAATCTTCAAAAATTCCTACTTCCCCCTCCTTCACTAAATCATCTGTCACATCTACATATACCCCGATACTCTGTCCCTTTAGGTGCATCACCAATCCATCTCCGGGCTTAATTCCCAGCTTTTGACAGTCTAATTTATTTAAAACCACAATCCAGGCAACTCTTGCCTCTATATCAATGATTTTTGCTTTTAAATAAAAAATTGATGTTTTCATAGTTTTCAGCTTAAAGCTTATGGGTTAGTCTCTCCAATAATCAAGTGCTTCTTTTAATTCATTGCGATTTTTTGCATACTCTTTTAAAGGAATATTTTTCATTGTTGCCTCAATTGCCTGATAAACTGCTTGCGCCCCTGCCTCAGAACCTTTTGGATGCCCATGAATTCCTCCACCAAAATTGATTATAAGATCTTTACCCAAAATTTGTACCAATTTTGGAACAAGTCCAGGATGCATTCCTCCAGAGGCAATTGGCAAAACGGGTTTTAGCTTTCCAAATTTGCCTTTTAAAAACTCATTTATTTTTTCCACATCTTCTTTTTTACCCTCCATCTTCCCCACTACAGTGCCAGTGTGAAGTTGATCAATCCCTACCAACCTTAAAAGTTTTGCCAAAACAAGCATTGAGATTCCATGATCTTTATTCCTTGTAAAAGCCGAATGTCCTGCCCGATGTCCATGAATAATTAATCCTAAATTTTGGCGCCTAAAATAATCCAAGGCAGAAAACCCTGTTGTGACTACATCTACCATCACGCATCTCCCACCATATCTTTTTACAAGTTTTGCCCTTTTTATTGCCTCATCAATTGGGGCGGTAACATTAAACACAAATACTTTTCTTGTTCCTGTTTCTTTTTCTACTTTTTTTCTTACCTTAATTACTTCCTTAACTCTTTTTTCAAATTTACAAAATTTCATATCAGTTAAAGTTTCGTCATCTTTTATTAGATCAACCCCATTTTTCCAAACTTTATAAGCCACTTCTGCTGTCTTTTGAGGCGAGAGACCAACTTTAGGTTTTATAATACATCCAATTATTGGACGATTATAAACTCCAAATATTTTCCTTACTCCACTTAATCCAAAATAAGGGCCTAAAAAATCATTAATATATTTCTCTGGGAATTCTACATCTTCCAGACGCAAACCTTTTACAATTTTCATTGAGAAAATATTTCCTGCAATTGTTGATAAAAGCTGACATATATTTTTTCTTTCAAAAAGCTCAATTGGATATTCAATTTTTACTAAATTAGTTTTTTTATCAATAAAAATAACTCTTGCAGCTAATTTATCGAAAATTTCCTTATTTAAGGTACGAGGATGGGTCCAGGTGCCAACAGATGATTCAGCTGCCACAGCATTAGCTACTTCTTTTAAATCTAATCCCTTTTGAGAAGTAATTTTAAATAAAGCAATGATTGAATCCTTTTTAGGTTTTTTACCTATTGCAAGATGTGAGTATTTGTAAAAATCCATGGATATGTTTCTTTTATTGCAGTTTTAATCTGGCTTGGTTTTATAAGACCTTTTTCGCAAATAATTCCTTTAATAAATTTAGCCGGCACAACATCAAAAGCAAAATTAATAATTTTTAAGCCTTTTGGTGCGTTTTTCCAAATTTCTCTTGGTGATCTTCTTTCAATTTTTATCCAAGATTTAGGGGTAAATTTTAAAAGAGAGGTTGCTACATACAAAGGAACTTTCTCATAATAGGCTGAAAGGGAAATTCCAAAGCTTCCGATTTTGTTAATAATTGAGCCGTCTTTTAAAATAGCATCACATCCAATTAAAACTTTGTTCATTATTAACTCTTTGCCTGAATACTTTGAAATTAAAAATCCGGCAGAAGAATCAACTACCATTGTTGTTGGGATGCTTGCTTTTATTAAATTTTTTGCGGTAATTCTTCCCTGAAAAAGAGGTCTTGTCTCTGTATTATAAACCTCAAATGCTTTTCCTTCATTTTTTGCAAAAATTAAACCTTTTTCAACGGTTGAAGAATGGCAATGGGTTAAAATTTTATCACCATTTTCAATAATATTAGAGGTGTATTTCGCAATTTTCTCCTCCACTGCCTCCAAAATCTTAAGTATTTCTCCACAGGTATTCAAAAGCTTGTTCTTTGCTTTTTCCAAATCTTTTTCACCTTTAATTTCTGATAATAAAAACCTCATTGCATTCTGCGCTAAAGGTTCGGTGGGACGAACAAAAGCTAATCCTTTTGCCGCTTTTAAAATCTTTCTATGAAAATCTTTAGCATCTTTGAATCTTTCTTTTTGTGCATATTGATAAATCGCTAAAATTGAAGCTTTTGCAATGTTAGTTGCCCCTTGAATTTTTAAATCTTTGATCTGTTTCTTTGTCTTTTGAATTATATTTTCCATGTTTTTAGATTATCATAATAAATCTTTTTCATCTATCCCCAAAACTTTCAAAACCCTTAAGGCGGCGGGAATGATTTGATGGTGAATGTAATAATCGATATCAATCTCTTTAATTTCTACAAATTCTACCGGTTCTGCTTTTTCTGAAATTGAGGTTCCTTTTTTTGTAATAACAAACATAATCGTCTGACCCGGTTCTACATCAATACCCCTTTCTTTCATTTTTTTTGCTGCTACTACATGTGGAGAAACAAGTTTGTATTCCTCAATTGGTTTTGTTAGATCTTCATAAATCGTTAAATCTCTTAAAGAAATTTTTTGTTCTTTTAGATCTTTAATAATGTTTTTGACAAATTTTTTGGCCTCTTCCATGTTTTCTTCTTTTAAAACGAAATTCAACACCTCTTTTTGAACTCTTTTTGCCAGATTACACCAGTCTCTTCTTACGGTTTCAAGTCCCCTTATTAAAAGCTTTCCTTCTTTATCTAAGAGGGCATATCTTTTTTTAGCGGTTCCCGGTGCAATGCCCCTTGGAATAAAAATACCTCTTAAATAAACTCCCTGTAAATCTAATTCCATTCTTCCCGGGAGCTTTTTATTGATATATCCCAAAAACTTTTCAATTTCTTTTTGAATATTTTTATCTGCTTTAACAAAAATTGAATCAGTATCTCCATAAACCACAGTTAAACCAAAATTTTCGGCTTCTTTGATAACCTTTCTAATCCAGTATCTTCCAAACGCTGCAGCACTTTCGGCACATTCTTTGCAATAATACCGAGAAGCAGGAAATCCCATATAACCATAAGTGGCATTTAAAATTGTTTTTATTGCAAATTGTCTATTATCTAAAGTTTCGTATTCAAGAGAGCTTTTTTTCAATTTCTTAAGCTGTGCCTTAATTTCCAACCTCCTTTTCATTAGTTCTTCTAAAACATCAGGAATAAACCCTTTTTTCTTTTTGCAGAACCAATAGTTCAGTCCAGGAACTTTATAGCCATCATCTTTGCAACATGTACATTTGAAGGTTTCTGGGGAAATATTAAAGGTAATGATAATGCTTGGATAAGAAGACCTAAAATCTAAAACTGCTAAATTTTTGTGAATTCCCCCAATTGGTTCTTTTACAAATCCTCCTGCGTAAGTAAAACGCTTTCTCTTTAAAATTTCGTCAAACTTAGGTTGATTTGGTAAAAGCTCATTTTTGTCATTTGCTTTTCTTAAAAGATACCACTCAACAAGCTGGCTGTAGCTCATTCTTGAAACATCAAAAAGCGTCTGTCCCACAACTTTTGAAAGCTCAAAAATTTGGGGAAGTAAAATTTTGCCAAGTTTTAAAGTAAGCTCGCTGTCTTTTTTGCAATATTGAGCTAATTTCTCTAAATCTTTCTCTCTTCTCCATGCCTCAATTATTTCTTCAAACTCAAGTTGGATTTTTTGATCCTTTAAAAGTTCTTGTGCTACTGCATCTAAAGTCAATACTTCGGTTTGCAAATTTGGAGATAATATATTTTGAATAAAGTTAAAGAGATCTATATGTACAGCACCATTTAATCTTGCTGCTGAAATTCTTGCCCTTCTTGCAAATCTGGTTTCAAGATTGTCTCTTGAAAGTATTAGCTTAACCTTATTTTTTTGGCACCTTTCATCTAAAACTTCAAAGTCAAAGGAATCGCCATAATAAGTGAGAATGATGTCTGGATCTAATTTTTGTATTTCTTCAACAAATCTTTTTAGAAGTTCTTTTTCATTTTGAACCACTTCCACCCATTTTGGATATTTTGCTTTTTTATATGTTAAAACTTTCTGATAATTCTCTGAGACAAGCGAAATCATTATCACCTTCCTCTCCCCTTTTTCCTCGTATGTTTCAATATCAAAGGCAAGAATTTTTAACCTTGGCTTGTCTTCGATATCCAGAGGCTTAATTTTTGTAGGAAAGATTGCTATATCAACTCGAAAATCAGGTTTAACTTCTTTTCCCTCAACTTCAACCCAACAAGCTCCATCAATTTTTTTATCCATTAAAAATTTTCGATAGAAGTTTATTTCGTATTCATATTCATTGATTACCGACCCCGATCCTCCTCTTTTCTTTTCTAAAACTTTTATTAAGTCTCTTAGCTTCTGGGTATGAGAAGCTTTAAAACAAGTAATCTGAATCACTTCCTTTTCCTCTCCCCGAAGTTTCCTTTTTGTAATTTTTATCTCCTTAATTGATTGATTTGCTTTCTTTAAAATTTCTTCAATTTCTTTTTTTGCTTTTTGAGGATTTTTGGGCAAAACAAAAAAATAGGGATAGTAGTCTTCCACAAACAAAACCACAGTTTTGCCCTTCTTTGTCTTTCCCCAAATTCTTATAATTGAGCGACTGCCTCTTTTTATATAATCGCAATCTAAGATGAAGATTTGTTCTTTCATAATTTTTGTATTGATTTTTGAATTTCCTCTTTTGTTTTTTCAGGGAAAAGTTTTTGAATTTCTTTTATTTTCTCTTCCACCAATTGCTCTTTTCCCATCTTTTTGAGCACCTTCAAATAAAGAAGATGTGAGTAAAAAGCTCTCTTTTCTATTTGAATAGCAGAGTTGGCTATAGAGAGAGCTTCTTTATATTCTCCCTGAAGTATCTTATTTTCAACTAAATACCAATAAGCATATAGATTTTTGGGGCTTAATTTGATGGCATTTTCTAAAAGCTCCTCTGCCCTTTTCAATCTTTCACTGTCTTCTTTTCCAAAATAATTATATGTTTTTGCAAGTAAAATCATACTATAATAATCGTATGGTACTTCTTTGATATTCTTTTCAAAATTTGCAAGAGCAAAATCAACTTCTTTTTTTGAAGCCTTGCCCTCAGAGAAAAAATCTTTCACTTGAAGAGCATATCTTTCCCTTGTCTGATACCTTCCAAACAAAGAGAGTTTTTCTATTTTCTCAAAAATTGCCATTCTTTGTTTAGAGAAAAGGTTTTCATTTGAAATGTAAGCCATTAAATAGGAAGATCTTGTCTGGTTTATTGGTAAATAATAAAAAAGAAAAGAGAATATAAAAAGAAAAAGGATGGCGACAACAATTTTCGATGCTTTTATCTTCTGGGGAAGCAGGGCAATTTTTTGATCCAAGGAAACCAGATATCCAAGAGTAAAGAAAAAATAAAAATAGCTTGGGGGAGTATCAAATACTGTAAGATTTTGTAAAAAATAGGCCAAAAGAAGAGCAAAGAAACAAGAAAATGTTCCAAAAGTAATTTTTTGTTTTAAAAAACCGTTAAAAAGAAAATAAAAAGCGTAAGCAAAAATAGCAAGATAGAAAAGAAGGCCCAAAATCCCTGAAGATATAAGAGTATCAAATATAATGTTATGCGCTTTATCAAAACGAACTTCTCCGCCTCCTTCTGGCAAAAAAAGAGTTGGGTTAAAATGCCTTACATAAACAAGCTCAAATGTCTCCGGCCCGAAACCCAAAATCGGTTTTTCTTTTACAGCCTCCCAAGTTCCTTGCCAAACTAAAAATCTTGCCTTCATTCCATAAGGGATAATCATTTTTTGAACTATACTTTGGGGCCAATGATACAAAACTAAGAACGCCAAAATAAAAAGAAATACTAAAGCCAATAAGATTTTTTTTAACAGATTGAATTTATTTTTGGTTCTAAAACAAAAATAAAAAATAAAAATTAAAATTAAGCAGGAAAACGTAGACAAAGTAGCAGCTCTTGCTCCACTTAAAGGAAGGGCGGATGCTGCCAAAAAAGCGCCCAAAAAACCAATAAATCTACTTTCATTTTCTTCAAAAATAAGAAGTTTTTTTGGCAAGTTTCTTTCGAAAATAAAATACAAAGAAAAAAAGAAAACAAAAACAAGATATGTGCCCAAAAAAGAACTGTTGCCAAAAGTAACCCCACTTTTGAGATAATACTTATCTAGAATACCAAAATATGATCCTATAAGGCACAGGGAAATTGAAGAGCCTACAATGGATGAAAAAAGAAAAAATTCCTGCCATTGATTTATCTTAAACAACGCTGATGCCACCATCAAAAAACCAAAAATGTGTAGCAAGAATATTGTGCTTGTTGAACGATCGAACTTGCCGAAAAAACTTAAGATAGGGTTTATGCTTTTTGCGGAAGCAATGCAGGTTACTAAAATAAAGCCGATTATAAAAATAAGAAGGGGGCTTATTTTAAAAAATCTGGGTTTTTCAATAAGAAACAGGAAAATACCAAAGAAGATAATAATTTCTGTGAGGGCAAGAATATAAAGATATTTTGAAGTAATAAACCCAAAATAAAAAGGGGCAAGAATATATGGATTAAGCAATAAAAAATATGTAGCAATTAAAATGAGAAGTTTTAAAAAATCTCTTAATATAGCTTGACTCATGTTTGATTAGAAAAACAATGGAAGATAAAATAAAATAATGAGGTTTGGATTGTCTTTTAGAAAAAATTTTTTGTTTTTTGGTGATATTCTTTTCTTCTTCCTTGCTTTAATTATATCTCTATTAATTGGTTTTGGAAAAGATTTTAACCTGCAGGTTTTTTTACAACATCTTGTTCCTTTTTCAATATTGTTTTTTCTCTGGTTCTTCTTTTTTGCTATAGAAGGAGGATATAATCTTTACACTTTAAAAAATACCCTCTCCTTATTTGGAAAAGTAGTCTTTCTTTTTATTTTTATTATTGTTTCTTCTTCTTTGTTTTTTTATTTTTTAAAAAATTTCCAAATTACCCCTAAGCAAAATTTAATTAATTTTTCTCTTATTTTTTGTATTCTTGTTTTTTCTTGGAGGAACCTGGCTCTTTTTTTATATTCAAAACGCTTTCGATATAAAATGGTCATTCTTGGCGTCAATCCTTCTTCAGAGAAATTAGCCAACCAATTAATTAAAAACCCTCAATTGGGCTGGCATTTTGAAGGTTTTACTGATGAGAAAAACCTTAAAAAGATAATAAAATCAAAAGACAAAATAGATTTTAATCTTTTGGTTTTGGCAAAAAAATTCAAAATTGACAAAGAAAAGGAAAATCTTTTTTTTGATCTTATCTCGCACAAGGTTGATATTTTAAACTTGGATGAGGCATATGAAACAATCTTCCAAAGAATACCTGTTGAGTTTATAGACTATTCTTGGTTTATCAATAATCTCAAAGAAGGAAAAAAGGAGCTTTATGATAGAACAAAAAGAGTATTAGATATCTTAATTGCTGGTCTTGTTTTGATTACTACATTATTTTTATGGCTTCCAATTGCTATAGCAATAAAGCTGGAAGACAGAGGTCCTATTTTTTATAAACAAAAAAGGGTAGGTAAAGACAAAGTGATATTTTATCTTCTCAAATTCCGCTCAATGGTTCCAAATGCTGAGAAAAACGGACCTCTTTGGGCAAAAAAAGATGATCCCCGCACAACCAAAGTTGGGAAAATCTTAAGGAGAACACATTTAGACGAACTCCCTCAAATGATTAATGTATTAAAAGGAGACATTTCATTGATAGGACCAAGACCTGAGCGACCAGAATTTGTAAAGAAATTAGAAAAAGAAATACCTTATTATCATCTCCGGCATATAATTAAACCCGGATTTACTGGTTGGGCCCAAGTAAAATTTAGATACGCAAGATCGGTTATAGATAGTCTGGAGAAATTTGAATATGATCTTTACTACATCAAAAATAGATCTCTGCTTTTAGATATCTATATTCTTTTAAAAACTTTTGGTCTATTCTTTAGGGGTTAGTGCATCTTTACACGAATTCCAAACTGTAGAGAGAACCGAAAGAGAGGTTTCAACTCTTGGTTCTAAATGGTAAGCATATTTTGCAAGGTAAAAAGCCGTTTTGCAGTCTTTCTCCAACAATTTTATCTCTGCAAGAAGCCAATAGCCTTGTTGATTGGTGGGGCTTATTTTAATTGCCTGTTCGGCTATATTTTGTGCCAGCTTTATGGTATTTTTACCAAAGTCTTTTGAGAGAGTAAGATATATATTTGAAAGAAGTAAAGCTGTTTTAAGATCGCCCGGTGTTTTTTGAAGAGAATCTCTTAATTGAACAGCAAGCAATTCTCCTTCTTTTTCTGAGGCTTTATTCTGCTTAACCAAGCCTAAATAATTCTGAGCCAGATAGCTCCTTAATTGATGTTTGCCAAAAGGAGTCAATTTTAAAAGTGTTTCTGTGGTCTTAAGTCGCTTTGTGGGGTCTTGGATGTTTTTGGTCTGAATAAATAAAAAAGAGCTTTTTGCCGGCAAATATACAAATTCATAAAAGCAAAATGTCAAAAGAATTAATATTAACAGAGCCCCGCAATATCTAAATCTGCTCTTTGGTATGATATTTTTGTCTGTTGTTTCTTTCTCCTGGTTTGTTTCCTTAAAACGCGCAATAAAACCCAATGTCAGAAAGAAATAAAGAAGACTTGTTGGCGTATCAAAGACTGTTAGATTTTGAAGAAAATAAGCTACAAGTAAAGAGGTAAAAATACTTGCCTTCCAAAAATTTCTTTTGAGATGGAAATATTGTTGCCACAAAACCCCACATGAAAAAAGGTAAATTAAAAGATAAGAAAGCAATCCTAAAATGCCGGCTTCAATTAAAATATCAAAAATAATATTATGAGCCTTATCAAACCAAATTTCTCCTCCACATTCTTTTAAAAAGAAACAAGGGTTAAAATATCGAGCAAAAACCAAATCAAAGTTTTGAATCCCCCAGCCCAAAAGGGGTCTTTCTTTGATACCTTTTAAGGCTATCTCCCATACCAACGGTCTTGCCCAAGAGGTCATTTTTGCAAGCTGGTTTTGGGCTATGCTTTTGGGAATACAAAGAAGAATTATGCCAAAAATAATAGCAAAAAGTGTAACAAAAAGCGCTATCTTTCCAAGAAATTTTATTTTAGGATTTGGCCAGCAAAAACTTATATAAAAAAGAAAAATTAAGAGCAAGCTTCCACAAAAGGAATAAGATGCTGCCCTTGCTCCACTTAAAAACAGAGAAATAGAAAGAAATAAAAATACTGCTAAAACAGGAATAAATACTTTCTTTCTTTTGTAAAATAAAGCAATTAGGTAGAGGGCGAAAAATATATTAAACAAAAGATAGGTGCCAAAAAAAGAACTATTTCCCAGAGTTGAGCCACCTCTTGAAACAATGGAAAGGCTCCCCTCTCCTAAAACACGGTTTATCAACTCAAGAAGGGAGACGACCGTCGCTATTAAAATTGAGGTGAAAAATATCCTTACCCAATCTTTCTTTTCCAAAACAGAAACAACTGCAAAAATTAAACCAAAAAGATGAAGATATAACAAAAACCCTGTCATTCTTTCATAGTTTGAGAAAAAACTTTTAAAAAAAGAGACGGAAAAGATTGTTGATAAAAAGAGAGCAAAAATAAACAAAGCGATGCTTAAAATAACGAGATTAAAAGAGGGCCTATATTTTGGAAATAACAAAATCAAAATCAAAAAGGCGGCAACAATTATTTCAGAGAGAGCCATTATGTAAAATCCTTTTGGAGAAACAAAAGGAAAGAAGAAGTGCCTACTTACAATTAAGGGGGCAAATAATAGAAGAAAAGTCCCAATCCTAATAATAGCCAAAAGAATTTTTTCAGAAGTTACCATGTAATACTTCATTGGTTTAATTGCACTGCTTTTAAATAAATTTCTTTTATTTTTTTAATCATCGCTTCTTCCCTAAAGAGTTTTTTTGCGCGCAAAAAAGCGTTATTGGAAAACTTCTGGTAGAGATCCTTCTCAAAAAGAAGGCGCTCTATGGCTTTTTTTAGAGCTTTTTTATCTTTTGCCTTTACAACAAACCCAGTTACATTATTTTTATTCGCCCAGCTTGTACCTGTGCCAAGTTCGGTTGAAATAACAGGCTTTCTACATGTCATTGCTTCAATTAAGACAATCCCAAAAGCCTCTGAACGATAAATTGAGGGAAGAACTAAAAATTTGCAAGCATGATAAAAACAAATTAAATCTTCTTCTTCCTGAAAAGGAAGAAAATAAACTTTAGAGGTAATCTGAAGCTTTTTTACAAGTCGATGCAACTTGTTTCTCTCAGGTCCGTCTCCAATAATTACCAAATTAGTTGGGATGTCCTTAATCACTTCAATTAAATACGAAACTCCCTTGTAATAACTCAATCGCCCTACAAAAAGAACAAAATTTCCATATCTTTGTTTAATCTCGTTAATCTTTTGAGTGTTTGGATTTTGATATTTTGATAATGATACCCCAAAAGGTACCACAACGCATTTATAAGAAAATTTTTGTAGAATTGGAGAAGTTCTAACCAAATTGGGGTTGGAAACAAGAATCTTAGATGATTTTTTGAGAGTATGATATAAAAAAGGTCTTATAAAAATCTCTAAAAATTTTTGACGAACAATATCTGAATGATAATGAACCACTATTTTAGCTTTTGTTGGAAATAAAAATAAGGCTAAGTCTGCCAAAGGAAATGGATGATGCAGATCGATTATGTGATAGTTGTGCCTTTTGCGCCGGAATAGACGAAAAAAATCTAAAGAAATTGGAAGATGCCAAAAATTAAACAAAATTTTGGCGCGATAAACTTTTGTATTGTTAAAAACCTCAACCCTTCTTCGCTTCTCACAGCAAAGCACCTCAACTTTAAATTGAGAGTCTTTGTTCAACTCTTCTGCTATCTGTCCGACTATTCTCTCTATTCCCCCAATTCTTGGATAGTAAAATTTGCTTACCTGAAGAATTTTAATCATTTTAATGCGTTCAATAAAAAGTATAGATAACGTCCAAGATGAAACCCTCTAGGTCCCAAATAAGTGAGTAAATAGGAACCCACATATCTAATTTCTGGGTTCAATCGTACAGCTTTTGAAAAATATATCCGAGCTTTCTTGTATTGATTTAATTTCCCGTATGCCATTCCCATCAGATAATTTAAAAAAGCAAGAGCTCTTGGTCCTTGTGTAACGTAATATTGATAATGTTTTCGGTAAAAATACTTGGTATCATCTAACAGTTTTTTAAAGTCACTCCTTGTCAAAGAAGTTTTTCGCCAGGGCATGTCCACATAACAATAGTAAAGAGGTCGGTCAATGGGGATTATTTTTATCTTCTTGATATCACACTGAATACTTAAATCTAAATCTTCCAAATGAGACAAAGACTCGTCAAATCGAATATGTTGTTGAGAAAAAACATTTTTTGTAAAAATGCTACCTACAGCAATTGGCCTCTCCCAAGGCATGGGTTTTCTCCTCGATGGTTTATGTTTTCTTATAATAAAATTTCGAGTGAGCCGATAAAAAAAACAAAATCCAACCAAAATAATCGTGTGGGCTGAAGGAGAGATTTCAATGTTTTCTATCGCTTGAAAAAACTGGGGAGATAATGCATCATCGTCATCAAGAAAAACTAAAAAATCTCCAGTGCTTTTTTCAATGCCTATATTGCGTGCTATTGAAGGGCTTTTCTGCTTAATTTTATGATAAAAAAGGTTGTGTCCATTTGTATGAAAAAACGAAATTATCCTAAATACTTCTTCGGAATCTCCATTATCAATTACGATAATTTCTTTCTCCAAGGTTGTTTTAGCATCAATAACACTTTGTATAGCTCTTTTAAGTAAATTTGGGCGATTATGGGTGGGAATTATAATACTCACTTTAGAGACACTCATGGTCTTTCAAAAACTACTTCTAAACATTTTCTAAGACCTTTCTCCATCAATTGTCTGTTCTGTAAAAAATCTTCTAAGGTTAACTTTATATATCCTGGAGCGTAATCAATTCGTCTGCTCAGCCAAAAGAAAATGTTTTGACATAATTGAGGGGCCGCTAATATTTCTGGTTCTGGTTCCCGAGTAACACAACTAATCCTAAAACCATTCTTTTTCATTAGCCTAAATAATTTTTCGGTATCTGATTTTAAAATTGGATGAACCTCTATAGCAATTTTGAGAGGATGGCTAGATTTCAAAAGTTTCTCCATTCCCTTAAGCACTTCTAATTCGTATCCTTCAACGTCCATTCTTATAAAGTTGGGCTTTTCTTTATCTTGCAAGAACTCATCCATGGTAGTAACTTGAATGGTTAACTTGTTCTTACATTCTAAATCTTGAGTTGGCAAAAGAGAGCTACGATTACGATGAGAAGGTATAAATATAGTTTCTGTCTTGTTTACACCTCCTGCTGCTAATTGATATACTTCAACATTGGTTAGATTGTTGATTTGAATATTTTTTCTTAATAGAGCAACGTTTTGCGGCACTGGCTCCAAGCAGTATATTTTGCCTTGAGAGCCTATTATTTGCGATTCTAAAAGCATATAATATCCTATATTTGCCCCAATTTCTAACACAACATCGCCAGGGCGGAGTATTTTGGAAAGTATGGCTGAAAGAAACGGTTCTCTTTTTTTATTGATCAAAAGATCAAAAGACAACCCTTCATCATTTAAGTCCACCATCATTTTAAGTTTACCAAGAGAAATAATCGGAAACGGATTGCTCAGGTAGCGTTTTTTTAATTGTTTCTTTCTAAGCTTATAACGTAAAGAGAGCAATTGAAAAAAAGTAAAGCGCAAAAGTCGGAAGAAAAAAATCTTGGGAGGATCTCCTTTAAAACTTTCGATTATTTTTTTAAGTTTTACTCGATAGTTCTTCATTGTCGACATTTTTCAAATATACAAAACACCAGATTCCGGTAGAAGCAAGTAAAAATAGATATGTAAGTAAGGTAGCAACAGATGCTCCATTTAAAGAGTATTTAGGAATTAAGAGATAATTCAATATAAAATTCATTATTACAGCCGTACTAATCAATATCAGAAAAATTTGTTGCTTGTTAACGATTATTAAGAAATTTTTGAGTGGTAAAAAGAAGTATGAGCATCCCAAAGCAAGTAATAAAATTCTTAAAGAGAACACAGCCGGCAGAAATTCTTTTCCGTAAAGCAATTTGATAATCTGAGGTGTGTAAAATAAACCTATACTTAAAATCGGAACTAACACCAATCCCATAACGATAAATTGCAGTTTAAACAGTTGTAAAAGTCTTTCTTTTGCAATATTGGTTGCCCGCGAAACCGTAGGAAAAAAAGCATAAGAAATTAATACTCCTATCCCTAATAAAAGACCGATAATCCTATAATTAGCATTATACCAGCCCACCGCCTGAAATTGACGCCAATGCCCCATCATAACACTATCCAATCTGGCGAAAACATCTGTTAAAATACCACCCAAAGCAATAGGCCAAGCCATATATAGATAGGTTTTCCAAGTGCGAAAATTAATTTTAGGCAAAAAATAGATTTTATATTTAAAAAGCGTATATAGTGTAGCCATTATTAAAGTAGCAATAGCACAACCAACATACAGCCATGCAAAAGCTTTTAGGGAAGAGCCTTTCCACGCTATTAATAAACCCCCGACTAAAAAAATTATCGATTGAAATATCTGCAGTATAGTTTGAGCATAGAAATGTTGGTAGCCCTGAAAAAGCGCAAAATAGAAGTCCACAAGGGAACTGAAGGTTATAAAAAGACCAAACAGAATAATGAGTTGCCGAATTAAGGGGTCAGGGGTGATATATAAAGAGAAAATGCAAACAATAATATAAGTTATAATACTGGTCAATATCCGAAACCCATATAAGTGGGGAAGTATTTTTTTGGCATCTAGACCTCTGTTTATATCACGAACAATGAGTCGTCCTGTGCCAAAATTGGCTAACATAAGAAAAATTGCGGCAAAATTAAAAGCAAAGCTAAATTTACCATACATTTCTGGCAAAAAAATGCGTGCTATCAAAACAATTACAACAAATTTAGTAAGCCTAGTAAAAGCCTCTCCCAAACCTAACCAAAAAATATTTCTAAAAATCTGTTTTTCTGAAGCAATATGTTTAAAAAAGAGCTTCAAAGAGAAAAAGAGGCGTCCTATTTTCATGTTGTTTTCTAGAAAAAATCGATAATAGAAGTTTTAGTTTATTTGTATTAGATCCCTTTTCGCTATCTAGTCTTCAGCTAATAACTGATTAACTTTTCTTCTCGTCATGGGACCCACAAAGCCGGTGGGGTAAGTTAAGCCAAGGGGTTCTAAAATTTCATCCTTGTATTTTTCTTGAAAACGCATCACTGCCTGTTTTGTGAGTGTTAAGAAATTTCCCGTAACAAGTCCCTCGGGATAGATGTCTTTTCCTTGGCTTTTTAAAAATTCCTGCAGGCATCTTACCTGAGGATCGTTCATCATCCCGTAATAAAGGTTTTTGGTTATTTGCCTGCAGCTGATACTCTGCTTGGCAAGCAATTGGCTTAATAGTCTTTGGAGCCTCAATATTTCCTGTTGTAATTCTTGAATTTTTGCCTTCAGTTCCTCAATTGTCATCTGATTTATGGGTTTTGTGGGTTGTTGAGAGGTATCTTCCGTAAGAGTTGATATATCTATTTCAAAATGATATGTTGTCTCATTTTTCCCAAAACCAGAGGTTTTGTATCCCACAGTTGGAATAAGAATTAAAGAAATGTTCTCTTTGGCAAAAGTAGGCAAAGAAATTGTCTTAGATGACTCTGGAATTTCTAATCTTTCTATGGAAATCTCTGTGCCATTTTTCTTAACAATATAGGGAACAATAAGATTTGGAGCGTCTAAATTTTTAATCTCAACTTCTAAGCCTTTGTTACCCCCAATAATTTTAAACCAGCGTGCGGACCAGTCTTTGATATTGTAAACTAAAGTGATAGTTGTCTTCTGAGTGGTGGGAAGAAAAACCAAAGAAGGCGTTATTTTAAAATTCTTGAGATTTTCGTTTTTATAACAATAATATGCCCCATAGGAGCAGTCATTTAAATAAAGCGCTAAAACCCAGTCTAAGAAAATATCTTGAAAAGTTTTATCAAAACCGTTTTTTTCTAAGGCATAATTTATTGCCTCAATCCCTGTTTTCTTTGTATGTAAAGAGTCTTTGAGAATTTCTATACCATAATGATCTACTAAATATTGGGTAAATAGGTTTACCACGCCATAATCTGCTTTTTTGTTTTTCCATTCACATAAAGAATCATTAGGAGAACTTAAAAACTCTTTGATTCTTGCCTCTAAATTGCTTCCCAGAAGTTGATCATCATATCCAAGTAGAGTCGGTGAGTAATCTGCCCGCGCTTCATTTAACCAAACTTCTTCCTGCGTCTCTAAAAGTTTTTCTTTTTGATAAAAAGTAATTAAATGAGTAAATTCATGGGCCAGATAACTTTTTGCCAAGGAAGTTGCCAGGTATTCTACATTTAAGTAAATCATTTCTCTCTGGTTAGACTCTGGCGCCTGTACTTTTAAATACTCATCTATGCTGCGGTTATAGCCTCCAATTCCTTCTCTCATCTGATGAAACAAAATTGTAATTCGATAGTCCTTATCTATCCCGGGTTTCCATTCGGAACCATAGAGCGAAGTTAAAGCAGGGTAAATTTTTTTATCAAATTCCTCTGAAAGGCTTGTAATATTATTTAAAGCTTCTTGTTTCTCCTGAGAAGTTAACTGATCCCACCATTTGTCTTCTATATAAAAATAGGCTTTAACTCCAATGTGGCGTAAAGTTGCAGAAAGAGATTCCCTATGTAATGCGTCGTAGTCAGACTCAATGAAAAAATTAACTTTCTGGCCAAATGTATC
>JAGGTU010000010.1 GCA_021163545.1 bacterium
AGAATTAAAAGCCAATATGATATTTTGGTAGCGGTAGCAGGAGGAGATACAATTCAAGAGGTGCAAAGGGCTGTATTCAATGATGTAGATATCGTAGTTGTTTGGAGAAGTTTTTATAAAAGCTCAAAAGATACAGCCAAATTAGCAAGAGAATTTTTAAAGGAAATTAGGTAGGAACATAATTATGTCAGAAAAATTACAACGAGAAAAATTGTGGTTTTTTATAAAAAGCCTTTTTGTGGGAATATTTTTTATAGTTGGTTTATTTAAGATGTCTCAAATACTACAAGCTCCGTTTTTGCCAGAAGAGGCTCAATTGGAGATGAAGAAGATTAGAAACGAAGGTATTTATATCTTTTTTGGTTTGTGGTTTTTATGTTATTTGGCCCAATCCTATTTATGGAGAATAGACGCTGAGATAGAGGAGCTGCAACAAAGAACTGATGAATATACTTTTCAACCGAAAGAGAGAGAAAAAATAGGTAAACTTCTTAGGAAAAGGAAATTATTGGGCTTTCTCTTTTGGATATTACTGCTTAGTTTAGGTGGGGCAGTAGCTTTATATATTTCCTTAAGGTTCACCTCTGTTTTACATTCACATATTATACCTTCTATTCCTTTGCCTTACTGATTTTTTATAAAATTCAAACTCTTTTGTTTCCTCCTAATTTTTTAAACCCTTCTAAAATTTCTACAGGTAGGGCAAAGATTACAGTTTTTGAGGGGTCAGGCTGAAGATTGTCAATTGTCTCAAGTGTTCTTAGAGAAAGACCTCCTGGTGCTGAAGAAAGGATTACTGCTGCGGAACTCAAATTTTCTGCTGCTTTTATTTCTCCTTCAGATTTAATAATAATTGCCCTTTTCTCTCTTTCTGCTTCTGCTTGAGCTGCCATTGCTCTTTTCATACCAGCCGGCAACTCAATATCTTGCATTTTAATGGCAGTTACATCAATTCCCCAGGCATCCGTCTCTGCATCAACCACCTTTTTAATTTCGGTTGCAATTCTTTCTCTTTCTGCCAAAAGTGTATCAAGTTCAACTCCACCAACAATATCTCTTAAAGCTGCAAGAGCGTATTGAGAGACGGCATAGCGATAATTTTCAACTCGCAAAACTGCATATTCTGGCACTTGTACTCTAAAATATACCACCGCATTTATTCCTACAGGAACATTGTCTTTTGTAATTGCTTCCTGCCTTGGAACATCAACTGTTGTAATTCGCAAATCAACTTTTATCATTTGTTGGACACCCGGAAAAATCCAAGTTAGTCCAGGTTGTCTTGTGCTTGTATACTTTCCTAAAGTTAAAATTACTCCTCTTTCATATTCCTTTACCACCCTCAAACCTGAGAGCAGAAAAAAGATTAAAATAATTATAGGCCAGAAAAATACCGCCATATTTTTCTTTTAATGATTAATTGCAATTTTTTCATTATAGCACATTTTGAAAGGATTAGAAATTTTTAACCATATAGGTATCTTTCAATCTATATCCCAGTTTTCTGAAATACCCTCTTACTCCCACCCCTGCAATTACAGCCGTTTTTTTCAATCCGAATTCTTCTTTTGCAATTTTTTCTGCCTCTTTCATTAATTTTTTCCCAAGACCTCTATGTTGAGGTGCAATTTCTTTTTGGCCTAAAGCAACAAGTTTTCCATAAGTATGAATTTCTCTAATAATTGCCGCCCCCTCAAGCACCGAAAGAAAGTGTTTTTCTCTTATAAAATACTGAGAGGGAATTCTAAGTCTCAAAAGGGAAAATAGCTTTGTCCTTTTTTTATTTTCAAAACTCAAAAATATCTCATAACCATCTTGAGCCCAATAATCTTCTCTGAAAAGATAAACTTTTTCCTTTGGGTTATAATCTTCTTTCACCTCTCTACATCTTATACACTTACATCGCCATCCTTCTTTTTGCATATCTTGATGAATAATCTGCCTTAGATTGGAAATTTTTGTAGGTCCCTCAACAATTTCCTGAGCCGGAATGTCTCTAACGATTCTTTGGATTCTTACCCAATAAGGAACAATTTTTTTAATTTCTTTTAAAAGCCAAAGAAGCTCTTTAAAAGAATAAGGTTTGTATTTACCTTCTTTATAAACCTTGTATAGGGAAGCTTCTTTTAATAAGGCACAAGGATAAATTTTTAAATAGTCTGGACAAAATCGAGGATTGCTGAATAATTGTTTAAACATTTCCAAATCCCGTTTTAAGTTTGAACCATAAAGATTTGGCATCATCTGATAACAAATCTTAAACCCTGCATCCTTCAAAAGCTTTGTTGCCCTAATTGTTTCTTCTACTTTATGACCCCTACGATTTAGCTTTAAGACATCATCGTAAATGCTTTGAACTCCTAGTTCAACTCTTGTAACTCCTAGCCGTCGTAATCTTTTTATTTCTTTTTCGTCAATAAAATCAGGCCTTGTCTCGATAGTAATTCCAATAATCCTACACTTTGCCCTCTCATTTTTCTTTTGCTCTTTTTCTAAACCTCCCCACCCCCTCCTTAATCCTCCCCCTCCCCTTTGGGGAGGGGGAGGTAAGGTGGGGGAGGGGTATTCATTTGCTGCTCTAAAACACTCCTTTATAAACCAAGTTTGATATTGTTTTGGGTAATAAGACCATGTTCCGCCTATAATTCTTAAATCTATTTTGTCTATTGGGTGTCCAATTTCCTCCAAAGTTTTTAGACGAGCCTGAACTTGATGATATGGATGATATTTCAAAAGAACCGCTCTATCCACAGCAGGCTCTCCTTTTAGATAACTTTTGGGAATGCCTTTTTGGAGAGGACAATAAAGGCATTTACCTGGGCAGGGATATGGTTTTGTAAGTACAGAAACAATGATAATACCTGAAAGCGACCTAATTTTTTTAATTTGCAAAACTTTTTCAATCTCTTTATTGGGCTTTATTCTTTTTTCTTTAACTAACTTATGATAAGCTTTTAATAATTGAGAGTTTGGCAAAAATTCAATTGAAAATTCGCTTGAAACTTGTCTTTTCAGCTTTTCTAAAATTTCTTTGTTAATTTTCGGAGCCTTACTTAAACGGAAAATTAAAACTTCAGCAGGCTTCATGGATTTAGATTATGCAAAACATTTATTAAATAAGGTAAAGGAAGATTATAACAAGATCGCAGAAGAGTTTTCCAGAACCCGAAGCTATTTGCCTCCAGATTTTTTGTATTTCAAACCTTTTATTAAAAAAGGTGATAAAATTTTAGACCTTGGTTGTGGCAATGGCAGATTGTTTGAGATTGTAAATGGAGCAGAGTATATAGGAGTAGATATTTCTGAGAAAATGATTGAAATCGCAAAAACAAGATATCCTCAAGCTCAATTTTTGGTTACCTCTCCTCTATTGCTTCCTTTTCCTGATAATACTTTTGATAAAGTATTTTGTCTCTCTGTGTTACATCACATTCCATCAGAACAGTTAAGAAGGCGATTTCTTGGTGAAATTAAGCGAGTTTTAAAACCCGAAGGCTTACTTTTTCTCACTGTTTGGAATTTGTGGAACAAACTCTCAATTAAAAAACTTCTTTTAAAATATACAATATTAAAACTCATTGGTAAATCAAAATTAGATTTTTTTGATATATTTTTGCCATGGAAAGATTCAAAAGGTAATATTATAATACAAAGATACCTCCATGTTTTTACTTTAAACTCATTAAAAAATACCTTAAAGGAAGCAGGATTCAAAATTTTGGAAGCAGAAATCTTAAAAAGATCAAAAAAAGAGAGCAATCTATTTATTATGGCTTGCCCCTGTAGTTTAATGGATAAAACAGAGGCCTCCGGAGCCTCAGATGGAGGTTCGACTCCTCCCAGGGGCATAAATTCTATGGTAAAATTAATTTAAAGGTCAATTAAAGTTAATAAAATAAAAGCTATGGTCAAAAAGAAAAGTAAATGTAAAGGTAAATCTAGAGCAAAGAAGAAAACAAAAAAAGTTATAAGAGCGAAACCAAAACAAAAGAAAAAAACCGCAAAAACAAAGAAAAAGCCCCAGAAAAAAGAGAAGTTGATAGGAAAGGTAACTCATTATTTTGATAAAATTAAGGTGGCTGCAATAAGATTGAGCGCTCCCATTAAGGTAGGAGACCAAATAAGAATAGTTGGAGGTGAGGTAGATTTCAAACAGAAAGTAAGCTCAATGGAAATAAATCATCAAAAAATTAATAAAGCCAAGAAAGGGGAAGAAATAGGATTAAAAGTTAAAGAAAAAGTAAGAGAAGGATATAGAGTTTTTAAATTATAAAATGACAGAAGCCCTGGAGATAATTTTACAAATAATCTTGGCAGCTGTTTTAGGCGGACTTTTGGGACTTGAAAGAGAGTTTGGAAAAAAAGAAGCAGGTTTGAGAACCTACATGCTTGTTTGTATTGGCTCCTGTCTTTTTACCATTCTAGCTTTTTTATCTCTAAATATTTTTGGGGAATATAAGGAAAATCTTGATCCTCTTAGAGTTATTCAGGCAGTCGCCATTGGAATTGGTTTTATTGGAAGCGGAGTAATAATTTTTAGAAGGGATCATGTAGAAGGTTTAACTACCGCCGCCGGGCTTTGGCTTGTAGCGGCAATTGGTGTTGCAGTAGGATTAAAACTCTATTTTCTGGCCACTTTCACTTCCTTTTTGGGGCTTTTAATTCTAGCGGGACTTCTTTTAATTGAAAGAAGAATGTTGAGAAAAAAATGAGTTTTTTAAAAGCTTTCTTTGTCTTTGCAGGCACAATTATTGGCGTTGGAATTTTTGCTTTACCCTGGACTACCAGAGAGATTGGCCTGTTTTTTGTTTTTCTCTATTTTATATTATTAGGGCTTCTTGTTATTACAATCCATTTGCTTTTTGCTAAAGTGTGTTGTTTGACAAAAGAGAAACGTCGTTTTCCAGGATATGTGTTTCAATATTTGGGAAAAAGATGGGGGATTTTATCTTTGTTTTCTACATTTTTTGGACTTTTTGGAGCTCAACTTGCATATTTAATTGTGGGGGGAGGGTTTTTGTATAAACTCCTTGTGCCTTTTTTAGGAGGAAAAGAGCTTTATTATGTATTAGCTTTTTTTACTTTAGGGAGTTTCTTAATTTTTAAAGGAATCAAAAGTATTTCTTGGTCTGAAATACTAATCAATGTTTTCTTCTTTGGGCTTTTACTATTCTTACTTGTGAAAGCCCATAATTTTATTAATATAAGCAACTTATCTTTTTCTAAGTTTTCATTTTATCCATATGGTGTTATTTTGTTTTCTTTGTGGGGCTCAGCTGTTGTGCCGGAAATTACAGAGATACTAAAAAAGAGAGAAACTCTTGTAAAAAGAACTATTGTCTTAGGAATTATTTTCGCTGCCCTAGTTTATATTCTCTTTATAGTGGCGGTTGTAGGGGTGTCTGGCATAGAGACGACCCAAGATGCTCTCTCAGGTCTTGTTCCAGTTCTTGGCAAAAAGATTTTATGGATTGGATATTTGTTTGGGGTAATTACCTGTTTTACTTCTTACCTCACCTTAGGTTTAACAATTGAAAAAATCTTTTTTTACGATTTAAAATTCCCCAAAATTATATCTTTTATTTTGGCAGTAGGTATTCCTTTGGTGTTTTATGTAGCTGGTCTTAAAAGTTTTATCTTAATTGTAAGTCTTTGTGGGGCGATTGCCATAGGGATTGAAGGATTCATCCATATTTTCCTTTACAAAAAAGCGGTAGCATTGCATCTTAAACAGAAAATAGCTCCTATTTTATATCTCTTACCATTATTTTTACTAATTGGGGTTATATTAGAAATTCTTTTAATTTTACTCTAAGATGAGAAAAATTATCGTTCTCTTTTTAGTTGTGTTTATGATGATTATTAGTTTAGTTTTGATTGGTTTAATTGAATCTGTAGAGATTGAGACAAACACTCTGGAGGTCAAATTACAAAATCTTCCTTCTTGGGTGGAGAAGACATCTTTTGTGCATATTTCCGATATTCATTTTCGCAATTTCTCCAAAAGAGAAAAACAACTTCTTAAGAAATTAAAAAGAATAAATCCAGATTATCTTTTTATAACCGGAGACTTTATAGATTGGACAACGCATAACTGGGCTGATTTAGAGAAATTTTTAGACTCACTTGTTAAAATTCCCCAAAAAGGTGTTTATCTTGTTTTCGGTAATCATGAACATAGAAACAGGTGCCTCAATGAGTTTGTTAAAATTCTAGATAAGAAAAATGTACAAGTTATAAACAATCAATCAGTGTTTTTGGAAGGAATATATCTAATAGGGGTTGATGATCCTCATCTGGGATTTGACCAACTAAATAAGGCAATTAAAAATGTAGATATAAAAAAACCAAAGATTCTTTTGGCTCATTCACCGGAAATTTTCAGAAAGGTTAATTTTGAGAATGTGTTAGTTTTATGCGGTCATACCCATGGGGGACAAATCAATCTTCCTTTTATATCTGACTTAATTTTACCTTTGAAATATGATAGAAAATATAAAAGTGGTTTTTTTGGAAAGAATTATAAATGGCTTTATGTAAATAAAGGCATTGGCTGGACTTTTCTCCCTTTTAGATTCAATGCCCAACCTGAAATTTTAATAATTAAATTCAAAAATGATTGAAGAATATAAATTTGGACAAATTATAATAGATGGAAAAAAGTATAATTTTGATGTTGAGGTAAGGTGGACAGGTGAGGTTTTGCAATGGCAGCGAGAAGAAAGTCATATAATTGATTTTAAAGATGTAGCCAGAGCTGTTTCAAAAAAGCCGGAAATGATTATCATAGGAACAGGTGCCTACGGAGTGGCTAAGGTTACTCC
>JAGGTU010000003.1 GCA_021163545.1 bacterium
CGCTCGGAGACCGTGCTCAGCCGCCTGCGGGAGCTACTTTGAAACTTGTTGCCTCGCTTTGATAAAGATGCTCCATAAAAATTACTTTCTTCGCTTTCTTCTTTATAGAATTAATTCGCAGCATGCTGTCTTTTGTCAACACTTGTCCTGCTTTCTACGGGCTCCATAAAAATTACTTTCTTTGCTTATAACATGCTTTCAAAAGAGGAAGTAAAACATGTAGCAAGGCTTGCCAGAATAAAACTAACCGAGGAAGAGATGCAAAAAATGCAAGGGGAACTTGTTAAGATTTTAGATTATATAGAAAAGCTTAAGGAATTAGATGTTGAAAATTTAGAGCCAACCACTCATTCCATTTTGATCAAGAATGTATTCCGTGAGGATAAACCTGAAGAAAAATCAAAAGAAGAGGGAGAAAAGCTAATTCAGCTTGCTCCGCAACAGGAGGGAAGATTTATTAAAATAAAATCAGTGTTTAAATAAATGGAGATTTGTAATCTTTCAATTAAAGAACTCCATCAAGGGTTAATTCAGAAAGAGTTTTCTACAAGAGAAGTTGTAGAAAGTTTTTTGGAGAGGATTTATCGCTTAAATCCAGAACTCAATGCTTACCTTGAAGTATTTGAAAAGGAGGCAATTGAACAAGCAAAAGAGGTAGATGAAGTAATTCTGACAAGTAAAGAGTTGTCAAATCTGGCAGGTATTCCTTGCGCCATCAAAGATAATATTTTAGTAGAAGGAAAAAGATGTACTGCAGGTTCAAAAATTCTTGAGAACTATATTGCCGCTTATGATGCAACAGTAGTTAAGAAACTTAAAAAACAAAAAGCTATTATACTTGGAAAGACAAATTTGGATGAGTTTGCTATGGGATCCTCCGGAGAACATTCTGCATTTGGAGCAACCAAAAATCCTTTAAATTTAGAATATGTGCCCGGTGGCTCTTCTTCGGGATCGGCTTGTGCGACTGCTGCTAAAATGTGTGCTTTTGCTTTGGGATCAGATACCGGCGGATCTGTTAGACAACCGGCATCTTTTTGTGGAATTGTAGGGCTAAAACCTACCTATGGGGCAGTATCTCGTTTTGGGCTCATTGCCATGGCCTCTTCTTTAGATCAAATAGGGCCACTTGCAAAGAATGTTGAAGATGCAGAAATTGTTTTCGAGGCAATTAAAGGTAAAGATGAAAAGGATTCTACAAGTTGTGAATTTGACAAGTCGGAAGAAAAAGAGCCGAAAAAGATAAAAATTGGCATTCCTAAAGAATGTTTTGGGGAAGGTATACAGAAAGAAGTAGTTGAGGGCTTGAAAAATGTTGTTAAGATTCTTGAGCAAGAAAAAATTTATATCGAAGAGATAGATATACCATCCTTAAAATATGGCGTTGCTTGTTATTACATAGTTATGCCATCTGAAGTTTCGAGTAACTTAGCTAGATATGATGGAATTAAGTATGGAATGTCAACATTAACCAAGCCAGACACACAAGACCTTATTGAGGTTTATTTTGAGACAAGAGAAAAGTTTTTAGGCAAAGAAGTGAAAAGAAGAATCATGCTTGGCACATATTGTTTGTCTAGCGGTTATTATGATGCTTATTACTTAAGAGCTCAAAAAGTAAGGACAAAAATTGGACTGGATTTTAAAGAAGCGTTCAAAAAAGTAGACCTTATTTTAACCCCTACCTCTCCCACACTACCTTTCAAATTAGGAGAAAGATTAGAGGATCCTTTATCAATGTATATGGCAGATTTTTTAACTGTTCCTGCCAATCTTGCAGGTTTGCCAGCCATATCCTTACCCTTTAAAAAGATTAATAATTTACCTTTTGGTATACAACTTATTGCACCTGCTTTTTGTGAGAAAAGATTATTTAACTTTGGTAAATTTTTTGAACAAATATGTTCAACTTAGATAACCCGTTAGAAATGCTTATCCCTTCCAAATTACCTGTCTGGGTAACGGTCATTAAAATATTTTTAATTATCTTATCTTTGTTTCTATTTGCAGGAATTGTATATTTTGCTATTTTTACAGATTATCTTTATTATAGATTTTTCGAATCAATGGAAGATTGGTATAATTTTAAAGCAAAAAAGAAAACAAAAAAAGAAGTTGTAAAAGGAAAACGCCCAAAAATTTTAAAGAAGTTAAAGCAACCTATCTTGGAGGTTAAAAAACCAACAGTTTCTCCGGAATTAACTAGAGAGTCACCTTGGGAGAGAATTTTTTCTAAATTGAAAGAAAAAAGAGAAATGGGCTGGCAGATTGCATTAATTGATGCTGATAAGCTAGTAAATCAAAAATTAGATGAGCTCAAAATAGAGGGACGAAATTTAACAGAAAAAATTGAAAAACTCCCAGAAGACTTTTTGCCAAATTTAGAGAAACTAAAACAGGCAAGAAAATTGGTAGAACAAGTGCTGCGTGGAGAGAGAAAACTTTCAAAAGAGGAGGTAGAAAGAGTCGTAAAAATATACAAAGAAGTTTACGAACATCTTTCCAATAAGGCTTGATTAACACAACAAATTCATGTATAAATTATTTATAGCGGGGTGGACCAGTAGTAGGTCGCGGGTCTCATAAGCCCGAGGCGCAGGTGCAATTCCTGCCCCCGCAACGCCGGCGTAGCTCAGTGGTTAGAGCGACCTCCCACAAAATCTCTGGCTGCGTAGCTCAGTGGTTAGAGCGGACGCTTCATAAGCGTTAGGTCGGAGGTTCGAATCCTCCCGCAGCCAATTTATTTGTGGGGGTAGGTCGGAGGTTCGAATCCTCCCGCCGGCACAATGGTGGCCTTGGTGTAATGGCAGCACAAGGGCCTGTGGAGCCCTTAGTGGCGGTTCGAATCCGCTAGGCCACCCATAATCAGTTTATAGTTTATAGTTTATAGTGTATAGTTGATAGTTGTTGTGGTTGGTTTCGCCCCCATAGCTCAACAGGATAGAGCACGGGCCTTCTAAGCCTGGGATCCAGGTTCGAGTCCTGGTGGGGGCACAACCTTGTGCGAGGCACAAGGAAATTCTAAGCACCAAATACTAAATTCTAAACAAGTTCAAAGATTTAAAATTAAAAATCCAAAATATAATAGTTTAGAATTTAGAAATTAGGATTTAGGATTTTCTTGCGCTTCGCGCAAGGTAGGGGGGTGTAGTGCAGCCCGGAGTGCACGCTGCCCTGTCAAGGCAGAGGTCGCCGGTTCAAATCCGGTCACCCCCGCCAGGTTACAAACAGTTCATTAATAATCTCTTGGTTCGTTGTGGGGAGAAAAGTCTAGGTGACTCTTTGGGGTTACCAGCTCCCATATCTTGCCAGAGCGCTGCAGGAGGTTTTTTTACCTCCTTTCCTCCGAGGGCATTTCTCTGGCAAAAGGAGGAGGGTTCGAATCCCTTCCTAGGCTTTTCTCCCCTTTTTCTTTTACATTTGACAAATACAACTTTTTTGTTTATAATAACATCACAACTTCGCCAAGAGAATTTCTTGGCGATAAACAAAAAGGAGGCAAGATGCAAGTGCAAGAGTGGTTGAAGGGAAAGTTTCGCGAGGTCACCCCTGCGGCGCTTAAAGAGTTGGCGCCGGAGGAGGAAGTGGATCCAAGCACGGAGAGGGTGGTTGGCGAGGTCCCAGAAGGTTTGCGCCCCCTCTATATTTTGTGTAAGTTATATCAACAAAGAGCAGCCCGTCTCATTGATAAGGCTTTTCAATCAATACCGTTTTATGGTTGCCCCAATGTAAACCTATTGCGCAAGGCAGACAATGAAGTTACGAAGCTCGAATGTTTCGATAGTGTATTCTGGGTTGCTCTCCGAGATGTGCTTAGCTTATGGGAGTATGATGGTGTCGGAGTTAGGAAGGGATGGAAAGTCGTTATATTATTGCCTTAGTCTTGGATAAACCAAAACAGCTCCTTATGCCCAGCGGATAGCCGCTGGGTTCTTTTGTTTGATTTTCAAAAGATCTTTTTTGGTGTATTTGGTTTGATTTTCTTTAAGTTTTTGGTTAAAATAGAAGGAGAAAATGGATATTAAAAACCTTAAAAAACAAGCTCAAAAAGAGCTTAATTTACTTGTAAAGATAGATGATTTAAAGGAATTTGAGAAGAAATATTTGGGTAAAAAAGGGAAAGTTACTGAGCTTTTGAAGTCTTTAAAAAATCTGCCCCAAAAAGAAAGAAGATTGATAGGAAAGGAGGCAAATGAGTTGAGAGACAAACTGATGCTTGCAATCAAAGCAAAAAAAGAGGAGATAAAAAGAAATGAAATTGAGGAGAAAGAAAAACAAGAATGGATTGATATCACCGTCCCGGCAAAGAAAATTGAAAAAGGCCATCTTCATCCGCTTACTCAGGTAGCAGAAAAAGTAGAAGAGATTTTTATGAGTTTGGGTTTTTCTGTCATAGAAGGGCCGGAGATTGAAAATGAATGGTACAATTTTGATGCGCTTAACATTCCCAAAGATCATCCGGCAAGAGATTTATGGGATACTTTTTGGATAAAAGAACCAAGCACCAAGAACCAAGAACCAAAATTGTTGTTAAGAACTCATACTTCTCCTGTACAGATTCATTATATGGAAAAACACAAACCCCCTTTAAGAATTATTTCTCCGGGAAGGATTTATAGGTATGAAGCAACCGACGCCTCTCATGAAATTAATTTCTATCAGGTTGAAGGATTAATGATAGATAAAGATACGAGTGTGGCTAATTTTTACTTTATAATGGAGGAGTTTTTCAAATCTTTCTTTGGGAAGGAAACAAAAATAAGGTTGAGGCCAAGCTTTTTCCCATTTACTGAGCCAAGTTTTGAGATAGATGTTTTATGCTCTATTTGCAAAGGTAAAGGCTGTAGTGTTTGTTCACAACGTGGATGGATAGAAATAGCAGGGGCGGGAATGGTTCATCCAAATGTTTTGAAAGCAGTCAAAATTAACCCAAAGAACTGGCAAGGTTTTGCTTTTGGCATGGGATTGGATAGGCTGGCGATGATGAAATATAAAATTAATGACATTCGATTGTTTTATTCAAGCGATTTGAGATTTTTAAAGCAGTTTTAAAAAAATAATGAAATAACTTCCGCAAAATTGACGCAGTTAATTTCCCCAGCGAGGAAATTGCTGCTCGGCGCTCGGCCTCGCTCTCTCGCTTCGTCCCGCTTAACGGGACTTCGCTCGAACCATGCCCGCTCGGCCTGCGCGACGCATTTTGCGGAAGTTATTTCTTTCAAAGATTATGATTTTTTCTTACAACTGGTTACAATCATTTTTTGAAAAGAGATTGCCAAATCCTCAAAAATTAGGAGAACTTTTGACTTTACACAGCTTTGAGGTTCAGAAAATTGAAAAAAGAGGAAATGACTGGGTGTTTGATATTGACGTTACTCCAAATAGAGCGGATTGCTTTTCTCATTTTGGAATTGCAAAAGAATGTGGGGCAATTCTTAACTCAAAACTCAAAAGTCAAAAGTCAAAACCACAACCCAAAACTAAAAACTTAGATATCAAGAATTTTATTACAATTGAAGTTAAAAGCAAAACGGATTGTCCCAGATATACTGGAAAGGTAATTTTGGGAGTAAAAGTAAAGCCGTCTCCCAAATGGTTACAAGAAAGACTTCTCTCCTGCGGAGTTTTGCCAATTAATAATATTGTTGATGCTACCAATTATGTAATGTTAGAACTTGGACAACCACTACACGCCTTTGATCTCGATAAGATCAAAGGCGCAAATCCCAAATCCCAAATTCCAAA
>JAGGTU010000015.1 GCA_021163545.1 bacterium
AAGCCAGCCTTTATCAAAATTAAAGCAATCATTGCGCATGTTGTACTTTTCCCATGAGTACCACAAACAGCAATTGTAAAATATTTTTTAGTTAATTCTCCTAAAGCTTCAGGATAGCTTAAACATTGCTTTTTAAATTTTCTTGCCAACCTAAGTTCTGGATGATTTCCCGGCACCGCCTTGGAATAAATAATCAAATCTGCTTCTTTTATTAAATTTTGAATTTTGAATTGTGATTTCGCATTTTGAGATTTGAATTTTGAATTTATTATAATTTTCGCTCCTTTTTTCCCTAACATTTTGGTAATCTCAGAAGGCGCCAAATCAGAACCATAAACCTTGGCGCCTTTTTTTAAATAATATTGGGCTAAGGCCGATACTCCTATCCCTCCTATACCTATAAAATAAACTTTTTTTTCTTCTCTCATAAATTGTTTTATTTTATCATATTTTTCAAACAAAAAAATGCTCCCGCGACTTCATTGCGGGAGCATCCACTTATGGCCAAAGATTTCTTGCAATTCTGGAGGGCAAGGACCAATGTAGTTGAAGAAAGTATCAAGATCGCCTGGACCAATTCTGATCATTGCTATACGGTCACTGACATAAAAAGCGGGTTTCAAGCCGATGGCTTGAAGCTCTTTCAGTATTTGATTTCTTCCGTTAACAGAGTAACGACCTATCCAAAATCGCAAAGCTCTTTGAGGCTTTCCATCATTAATTTCAAGATGTCCTCCTCTGATGAACCATAAAAGAGCTACCCTTGGCGTAAGCTTTAAATCTAGAGGTACGTCTTTTCTACCATGAGGATACCATCTTTTGTAGAATAACATTAGTTCATAGTGAAACTTTGTCTTTGCTTGCCAGAATCTACGCCATCTTTCAACACCTTTCTTATCAGGAGAGATTCCGACCTCTCGAAGCATTTTAAGGACCCATTCCAGATAAATCTTTTGCTGGGATCTGGCTACAAAATATGCTTGTTTTCCCTCCGGCATTAATGCAGCTCCACCTAGCAATAATCCATCAACCACTTCTTTCATCTCCTGCGAGATTCTAACTTTCGGAAACATCTGCCTGTGGTGTGGGAGATTAAGGTTTCTTGCTCTTTTATAAATACTAGACTTAGAAAGGCCAAGGTGTGCTCCTATCTCTCCTACCGAACATTCCTCCCAGAGAGCTTTAATTTGCCTATTTCTCTCCTCCGAAACTATCCTTTTTACTCCCATTGCTCCCCCCCTTTTTTTAAGGTGCTTTTTTAATCCAGAGGTATAGCTTCCAACACCTCATATTCTGCCCCGCTTCTTTTTAAGAAGCTCTCCATTATTTCAAACGAATTTACTTCAAATGTCAAGTCTATCGCCTCATCTATCTCTGGTCTATCTTCTAACCTTCTAAATTCCCATGCTTTTATTCTTGCTAAAGTTATATGAGGAGAATAAGGTCTTGCCTCTTTTTCTTTATATTTATAAGCAGGGTGCTCAAAAATTGAATCTTCTAAGTCTTTTTGGAGATTAGCCAATTCTTGATTAAGCTCCCCTTTTACCCATACCATTCTTGGAGGAAATTTTTTAGGAGGGCCAAAACAGATTTTTTCAAGTTTTATTAAAAATGGTTTGTGTCTTTTAGCTACCTCTTTGGATATTTTAATTGTCTCATGTAATTGATTATCATCTAAATTCCCTAAGAAAAGAAGAGTAATATGTAAATTCTCGGGTTTAACCCAACGACAAGGCAAAGTCGGCCATTTTTTTTGAAATGAGATAAGTTTTGACTTTATATCCTCTGGTAGATTTATGGCTATAAAAATTCGATGAAGCATATTTATCTCAATTTATCATAAGAAAGAAAATAAAAAAAGCCCTAGCAGGTTTCCTGCTAGGGCGTTAGAGGCGAAAATCGGCTTAATCGTCGGGGCCAACCCAACAATCTAAGCAACGGGCTTCGTAACTTTCTCTTCCACCAATTTGAACCTCTGGACCTGAAGTGACCGGTTCACCATCAATTAGCCTCTGTGTCCTTGTAGCAGGTCTCCCGCATTTGACACATATTGCTTGGAGCTTTATAGCTTCATCAGCAAGGCATAATAATTGAGGCATTGATCCAAACGGCTCTCCTCTAAAATTAAGATCCAGTCCTGCAACAATTACTCTTTTTCCTTGGTCTACTAAGTCCTTGCACAACTCAACAAAGCAAGGAGCAAAAAAGTGTGCCTCATCAAAGCCTATAACTTCTGCCTCATCTAGTTTGGATCCCAGAATTTTTCTAAGGGTCTCAAGTGTAACATCAAGTGGAATTCTAAGACATGGGTAACTTCGACCATAATGGGTAACTACTTCTTTTTTAGAATAGCGGGTATCAATCTCTGGTTTTAAAAGAAGCACTCCTTTTTTGGCAATCTTTGCTCGTTCAATTCTGCGCAGAAGCTCCTCAGTCTTACCAGAAAACATACATCCTGTAATGACTTCCAATTTCCCTGCCATCTTACCTCCTTTCCACTTTATAGATAATCTGGCGAAGAGGTTTCTCGAATTTGGTGGTAAGCCAATCTACAATCCACTTCCTGCCTTCTCCTGAATGAAGATTTACTTGATGATCAGCAGCCTCTTTAAGTACTTCCTCAAGAATTAACCTTAACTCTTCCAAGATATTCACCACCTTATGTTCGTTCTCTCGAATCTCTGGATGTCCTAATAAAACCTCCCGCGCATCACTCACTCTCTTTTCCATTCTTCCTCCTTTCTTTATTTAATTGTTTTGGTGCCAACAAAAAAATATATAAATTTAGAAACTTTGTCAAACCCCTCTTGTTGTAATAACATTGCCATGGCTTTCTTATTACAACGGTTAAGGAAGGAATTTAGCAAGAGAAATTTTCACTAAGTTTGTTTTTCTTTTCGGTAAGATTGTTCTAAAATAAAGTAATATGAAAGAGGCATATTTTTGGAAAAAAGTTAAAGAAAAAACTGTAAAGTGTCTCAATTGTCCGCATTATTGTGTCATTGAAGAAGGGAAAAGAGGAATTTGTGGGGTTAGAGAAAATATTGATGGCAAACTTTATTCTCTCAATTATGGCAAGCTTTGTGCCTTTAATTTAGACCCTATTGAAAAAAAACCTTTTTTCCATTTTTTACCCGGAACCAAATCTTTATCTATAGCAACAGTTGGTTGCAACTTTGCCTGTCATACCTGTCAAAATTGGCATATCTCTCAGGCTCCCAAGATCAATAAAGAAGATATTTGGGGAGAGGAAGTATCACCAGAAGATGTAGTAAAAACAGCCTATCAGAATAAAGCTCCTTCTATATCCTATACTTATACCGAACCAACAATCTTTTCTGAATTTGCTCTTGACTGCATGAAACTTGCCAAAGAAAGAGGTCTCAAAAACAATTGGGTCTCAAATGGATATTTTTCAAAAGAACTTTTTGCAGAAATTGCTCCCTATCTTGACGCAATTAATGTAGATCTAAAATCTTTTGAAGATGAATTTTATATTAAATATTGTGGAGGGAGACTCCAGCCAGTTTTAGATAATTTAAAAAGACTTAAAGAAAAAAACATTTGGGTTGAGGTAACAACTTTAGTTGTCCCTACCTTAAATGACAAAGAAGAAATTTTTAAAAATATTGCAAAGTTTATAAAAGAAGAATTAGGGCCTGAAACTCCCTGGCACCTAACTCAATTTTGTGGAGCCATCTCTTGGAAACTTCAACATCTGCCCGACACCCCGCCTGAAACTCTCATTAAAGCAAGAGAGATTGGTCTAAACGAAGGTTTAAAGTTTGTGTATACAGGCAATGTTCCCGGTCTGGAAGGTGAAAATACTTATTGTCCAAAATGCGGAGAATTATTAATAAAAAGAGTGGGGTATTTTATTCAACGATTTGATAAAAAAGGTAGTTGTCCAAAATGCCAAACAAAAATTGAAGGAATTTTTGAGTAATCTCTCATAAACATATTTTTGAAAAACATGCTCAAAATTGCCTCATTTTTGCCCCATCCTCCAATTATTATTCCAACTATTGGTTCTCCTTTTGATTTAGAAAAGGTGAAAAATACAATTGGAGCTTTAAAAAAAATAGCTCAAGCTTATACCGAGATTCGACCAGAAACCATCATCATTGTCTCTCCTCATGCCCCTCTTTTACCTGATGCTTTTGTTTTTAACTCTGCCGATAATTTTTTTGGCCATTTCACGCAGTTTGGAGATTTTTCTACAGAGCTTTCTTTCAAAAATGATGGAGAATTGCTGAAAGAAATATTAGAGGGATTAAAGAAAGCACAAATTCCTTTTCGACTTATTGAGTCAAAAGAACTAGATCATGGAACCTTGGTTCCTCTTTATTATTTAAACCTTGGGCTTAATTTTAAACTTATCTCCTTTTCTTATTCGCTTCTTCCAAGAGAAACGCATTTTGCTCTGGGGCAAATTCTTCAAAAAGTTATCCAAAAAAGCAATAAAAAAATTGCATTTGTGGCAAGCGGGGATCTTTCTCATCGTCTTACATATGATGCCCCCGGAGGCTTTTCTTCTAGAGGTAAAGAGTTTGATGAGAAAATTGTCAAGTTATTGAAAGCAAAAAGGGTAAAAGAGATTATAAACCTTGACGAAGATCTTGTGGAAGAAGCTGGAGAATGTGGATTTCGCTCACTTCTGATTCTCTTAGGTGTGCTAAATGGGCTAAACTGGGAACCAGAAATTCTTTCATACGAAGGGCCTTTTGGAGTTGGATATCTTGTAGCAAACTTTAAATTAAAAAGTGTTTGAATTGTGGAAAAGTATATCTTGAAGTCTCGGGTTGGTTTGCTACAATAAATTTTACCATAAACATGCTGAAAATTGCTCACCGAGGTGCATCAGGTCATGCCACAGAAAATACAACGGAGGCTTTTGAAAAAGCACTTTATTTGGATACCGAGGTAGTAGAATTCGATGTAAGACAAACAAAAGACAAGAAATTGATCGTATTTCATGACAAAAGCTTGAAGCAAAAAACAAATTACCGAGGCTGGGTCAACAAACTAACTCTCAAACAAATCAAAAAGATCACCTATAAAAACGGTGATCTTATTTTAACTTTACAAGAAGCCTTAAATTTTCTTAAAAACAAATGTGCTTGTAAAATCGATGTAAAAGAAAAAGGGCTTGAAGAAAAAATCAATAAGGCTATAAAAAGATTCTCGATGGAAAGACAAGTCATTGTGACTACCGAAATCCCATCGGTTGCCAGAAAATTTAAAGAGATCAATCCTCTACTAAAAGTGGCTTTGGGAGGGCTTAAAAAACAAATGGCACCCGAGACAATCATTAGAAAAGCAAAAAGAGCAAAAGCAGATATGATAAGTGTTCACTATTCTTTAATTACAAAAGATTTGGTAAGACTCTCTCATAAAAATGGACTCTTTCTAGATGCCTGGGGAACAAATGATGAAAACGAGATTAAAAGATTGAAAGATTTGGGGGTGGACGCAATTACAACCGATTACCCAGAAAAAATATAAATCTTGGAAGGCCTTTTTTAATTTCAATTATCGTGTTCATGGCCTTGACAATATAAATTTAGATAAGGTATAATAAAAGAGCAGCTGCTAAAATCGCTGCGCCCGCTTTGGGAGGGAAAGGACAATTCCTTTCCCTCCTAACCTCCTTAGTACCTTTAAGTTCTTGTTGGAGCTAAACGGCTCCTTTTTTATTTGACCTTAAATTTTCCAAATTTTATACTAAAATGATATGAAGAATTTTTATTTAAAACTGGCTCGTTTAGCTGTAGAAAAATATGTAAAGGAAGGTGAAATTCTTAAACCTCCTCAAGATTTACCTGAGAAATTCTTTAAAGAAAGAAGCGGGGTTTTTGTAAGCATTCATAAAAACAAAGAACTAAGAGGATGTATCGGTACTTACCTTCCTACTAAAAACAATATAGCAGAAGAAATCATTTCAAATGCAATTTCAGCCTCAAAAGATCCAAGATTTTTGCCAATTCAAAAGGAGGAACTCCCCTATCTAACCTATGAGGTCTATATTTTGGAAGAACCAAAACCTATAAAGAGTTTAGAAGAACTTAACCCAAAAAAATATGGAATTTTAATAAAAGCAATAGATTCTCCAAAATCTGCCTTGCTTTTGCCAGATCTTGAGGGAGTAGATTCAATTGAAAAACAAATTTTAATCACCTGTCAAAAGGCAGGAATTGACCCCACAAAAGAAAACTTTGTGATTTTTAAGTTTGGAGCAAAAAAGTATGCAGAGTAAAGAAAAACAAAATATAAATAAGGAACTGGCAAAAATTTTAGATGAGATTGCCTATCTTTTAGAAATTAAAGGCGTTGCATATAAGCCAAAGGCTTACAAAAAGGCTGCTTTTGCTATAAGGCAATTAGACGAAGACATTAAAAAAATTTATAAAAAAGAAGGGCTGAAAGGAATTGAAAAAATAGAAGGAGTGGGTAGAAGCATTGCAAAAAAAATTGAGGAATATCTAAAGAGAAAAAGAATAAAATATCATTTAGAGCTTAAAGAAGAAACCGCCATTAGGCAAATTATTACCCATTACTTTAAAACAAAGGGGGTTAAATTAGACGAACTAAAAGAAAAAGCAAGAAAAAGAGAGATCATCTATTCTAGATACACAAGGCCGGCAAAACAGTTGTTGGAACTTGCAGGGAGTATTGAGAAGGCAAAAAAAGCGATTGACATTGTGGCTGAATGGGCAAAATCAAGAGGTCTTGATTATGCAATTGAAACTGTCTTTAAAAAATGGCTAGAACTAGACAGACTTAAACCAAAAGAAATAGTTAAAAAACCTTATTATCAAGGCAACCCCATGGTTTGGTCAGAAACAAAAAAGAAATGGTATGTAATTACACCTGAGGGTGAATGGCTTGAATTTGCCGGCGATGAAAAAGATATCGAATGGCGAATTGCTAAAAACTAAACAGATTTAATCTCTTCCCGCACCGATAGATAATGTAAAACAGGAATTAAAAAATAAAAAATTTCAAGATACCAAGGGTGAGGCAGGAAATAGAAAGTTCTTAAGAAAGCAATTCCTCCATAAATGATTACTGCAAACAATCGGTAAATAGAAGCTAAACTTTTACCAGCAAAACCATATTCTTTAAGGTCTTTATAAAGAATTCGAAATCCAAAAAACAATAAAATAACTAACGAGAAACCAGACAAGTAGCTTGCAGAAGGCTGGTTTGGCAAGACAATTCTTGGTTCTCCAAAAACTATTTCGTATTGAGCGTGAGTAAAGTAAATATATGTGTAAGCAAGAGAGAATATCCCTAGTGCGATCAAAATAATATTTAATAAAAATTGTGATTTGAAAAGTTTAAAAAAAAGAAAATAAGCGCCTACCGAGAACTGTGCTAATATAAAACACATCATGATCTTAAGAAACAAAAAGGATATGTCCCTCATTTCAAGCCCAAAAAACAATACTTGAGCAGTGTTAATCAAAAACGTAATACCGGCTATCATCCAGAAAACAAAGAGTATTTTCTTTTCCTTGAAAAATTTATCCTTAGGAAAGGTTAAAAGAATACCACTAAAAAGGAAAACAATGCCGTCAACAAAAGAGTGAATAAATGTTGGCAAATAAGGAAACATTATAGGTAGAAGTGAATTACTTGTAAAAATTTTTGATTTAACCCTCCTAATCTAAAAAATGCAAATTTGTTTATCCCTTTCTCTAAAAAATATTCTATGTCTTTTTTAATCCCCTGCACACTAATTTTTCTCTCTATACCGGCTCTTCCGGGAGCAAAAACCCCTAAAGCAATGAACATCTCTCTTTTTCTTTTTTTCCAAGCCCAAAGAACTGATTTTTTCATTATTTGGCGAAAACCTGGAGGAATGGGGCTGGTATAAGCAGAAACAATTCTTTTATAATCGCAATCCAACTTCAAAAAAGTTAAGCCTAAAATTTCAAGCAGTTGTGGAAAAACAAAAATATGAGGGTAATACTCAAAACTAAAAATTTCTATATTTATGTCTCTTGCCCTTTTAATAAGTTCAACAATTAATTTCTTGCTTTTGTGAAAATAAAAAAGTCCGATAGTAAAATACTGAGGGCGTAGAAAAGGTAGTTCTAAATCTAAAAGTATTTTAAGTTTTTTGTCTTTATCTTTTCTTGATGATAAGTCATTAATAATTTTTTCTATTTCTTTGGGCTTGGTAAAAGGAGAAAGCCAAACAGATTTAAATATAGGCCACCAAGCAATTTCAATATTAGGATTTATTTCTAAATATTTTTCTCTTAGAGAATAAAACTCCTCTAAACTATTAGCAGCCAAAAACAAAATAGTTGGAAAGTCTAATAAAGAAACCTTCTTTTGCACTTCTGGATTGTGCGGATCTTCTTCAAAAAAAATTACCGGTAACTCAATTTTCATAAGGAGAAGCGGCTAGGGTTATAATTTTTTATAAAAGTTTAAAATTATTAATTATTAATCCGAATTTATAATCTAAAAATTTGGCTGCTCTTCTACACTGA
This sequence comes from bacterium, assembly GCA_021163545.1. GTDB lineage: Bacteria > Patescibacteriota > Minisyncoccia > Minisyncoccales > PEYH01 > JAGGTU01. Next base: position 8,505 of record JAGGTU010000015.1, read on the forward strand.
ACCATTCTTTGGGTAAAAATTTCAAAATACTCCATCACCGGCACAAAATCTGTGTCGATTTCTAACTGAAGAGTAATCCTCTTCTTTTTTGGATCTGCTTTAAATTTATTATTTGTCACTGCAAAATTTACGCGATTGTGAATATCTGTTTGAATAAGCTTTTTGTTTTTAATAATCACTCTACTTCTTCTTACATCTGATTTATCAGCCAAAATTAAAACTGCAGAGATAGGGCTTAACACTTTTGCCTTATAATTATCATGATTTGCTATCGCCTGCATAACCAGACCCAAATCTTTTGGTGGCATTTTATTTTTAAATACCTCAAAAAAGAGTAATGCCCCCCAATATTCATGATCGATTCTATCTATAAAATTGCCCATATCATGACAAAATCCGGCAATCGCACAAAGTTCTTGCTCTACATTGGAAAGTCCAATCTTTTTGGCCAACTCTTTAGCTCTTTTTGCAACTAAATTAACATGATCAAAACCATGATCGGTGTAGTGATAAAAGGATAGAGCTTCTTTGCTTCTTTGAATGAACGTATTAATGTAAGGGTTTCTTTGAACATCAGCCAATGTAAGCATGTAAGTTTAGTTTAATGATTTGTTTATTATATCATTTTGCTACAATTTGAGCCAATTGACGCAAATATGGTACAATAAAGTAATATAATTAATCTTAAACTATATGAAAAAACCTCTTTGGATCATCTTACTCGTTTTGGTTTTGGCAGGGATTGCTTTCATTTGTTATTATTTTATTCCAAACTTAAAAAAGCAATCTCTCTTGCCCACAGGACCTGAATTAGCAGAGATCCAAAAAAGAGGAAAGCTCATCATTGGCACAGAAGCATTTTATCCTCCAATGGAATATTTTGATGAAAACGGAAATATTGTAGGAATTGATATTGAAATAGGAAAAAGAATTGCTCAGACTTTAGGCGTTGAGGCAGAGTTTCGTCATATTCCTTGGCAGGAGCTTTTCGACAAACTATTGAATAAAGAAGTGGATATTCTCATTTCTGCAATCACTATCCTGCCAGAAAGAGAAGAGATTATGGCTTTTTCAAAGCCATATTTTAACGCAGGCCAAGTGATTGTCACCACCAAAGATAAAGCTAATATTATAAAAGGAGTTGAGGATTTAGATAATAAAAAAATTGGCGCGCAGGCTCAAACAACAAGCGAAGAAGAAGCTTTAAAGATCTCAACAAATGTGATCAGTTATGCCGACTACAAAGAAGCTAAAAAAGATTTACTCGAGGGAAAAATCGACGCGATTATCATTGATTATCCCGCCGCAATAGGAATGACAAGCCAAACAAAAGAACTGACTATCGTGGGTAAACCTTTCACTCAAGAATTTTATGGAATTGCATTGAGAAAAGAAGATCAAGCATTATTGGAAGCAATTAATCAAATTTTAAGCGAGATGCAAAGAAAAGGGGAATTGGATGAAATCATCTCCCAGTGGATAAAATAATAAATTAGTTATGCGTCTTTCTATTAGAGTAAAACTTATTTTAGGAATTGCTTCTATTTCAATTTTTGTATTTGGTGGGTTAGCTTTAATTTTTTTGTTTCACCAGAGAGATTTTTTAATCGATAATTTCCGAAAACAAGCTCTACTTTTAGCCCAAGCTCTTAATGCTGCTATAAGCAGTGAAGAAATGTTATATGAAAGAGAAATGTTACAAAATAATATCTACAAGCTCATGTGGCTCAATCCAGATATTATTGATATTAATATTAGTGCTCGCAATGACGATACTCTACAAATAATTGCCTCAAATAAAAGCACACTCATAGGCAAAACACCAACTCAGGCTAGCTTTTTAGCGTTACAAAAAGGAACTCCTTTTACAGAGATTCGACACAAAGACAGAGAAAAAATATTAGCTGCAATAAGCCCGATTCATGCGGGAGGCAGAATAATAGGGGTGAATGAAATTACTCTTTCCTTAAAACCTCTTGAGGATTCCATTAGGTCTCTCTTTTTAAAGCTTATTTTGTTTTTCTCTCTAGGCATACTCTCTATCATATTAGGATTATCATTATTAATGCAATTTATAATTATTAATCCAATAAATGTACTTGGGAAAGCTATGCGAGCTTTTGGTGCGGGGAATTTTCAGTTTCGAATTAAATATTTCCCTAAAGACGAATTTGGGGAGTTAGCCCAAGGGTTTAATGAAATGAGTAAAAGCCTTGAAAAAAAATATTTGCAATTGCAAAAGTTAAATCAAGAGCTGGAAGAAGCCTATAAATTAGCTGAAAAACAAGTAAAAGAAAGAACTAAGGAATTAGAAGAAGAGCGTGCATCTTTAGAACAAAAAATAAAAGAGCGTACAAAAGAGTTGGAAAAGTTAAAACAGAATTTAGAAGAAGAAGTAGCCAGAAGAACAAAAGAGTTAAAAGAAAAAATAGAAGAATTAGAAAAAATTCAAAAATTAACCACGGGAAGGGAGTTAAAGATGATTCAGCTCAAAGAAGAAATAGAGAGATTAAAACAAGAATTAAAAAGAAAGAAAAAATAAAAATATTTTAATTTTTCTCTACTCCCTGAAAATAGCCTGCTATTATAAGCAGGCTATTGACATGTAAAAACAAAAAACATATTATAAGCAATATCTTCATTTCTAAGGAGGTGATGATGCGCTCTTTAACAA
>JAGGTU010000024.1 GCA_021163545.1 bacterium
ATCCTAAACTATGTGTTTTGAATTTTGAAATTTAGTATTTGGATTTGTTTAGGATTTAGAATTTCGTGCTTAGAATTTCCTTGTGCGGAGCACAAGGGTTGTTCCCCCAGAAAAGAGGTTTACACCCCGTAGGGCTTCATCCCTCACGCGGCGTCGCTGGGTCACCCTTTCGGGCATTGCCCAAGATTCTCGACTGCTGCCTCCCGTAGGAGTAGGGCCCGTATCTCAATGCCCTTGCCGGGGGTCATGCTCTCACACCCCCTACCCGTCATAGCCTTGGTGGGCCCTTACCCCACCAACTAGCTGATGGGCCGCGGACCCCTCCCTAGGCGGCTTGCGCCTTTACCCCCCTCCTAATTTTGAACTCGCTTCGCGAAATTTTATGGCTTGCGCCACAAGTTCAAAATTAGGAGGGGGGACCATCGGATATTAGCCCCGCTTTCGCGGGGTTATCCCCGACCTAGGGGTAGGTTATCCACGTGTTACTGGCCCGTCTGCCGCTCCCCTCGCGCTCCGCGCGAGGAAATCCTAAATTCTAATTTCTAAATCCTAAACTATGTGTTTTGAATTTTGAAATTTAGTATTTGGATTTGTTTAGGATTTAGAATTTCGTGCTTAGAATTTCCTTGTGCGGAGCACAAGGGGCGCACGACTTGCATGCCTTATCCACGCCGCCAGCGTTCATCCTGAGCCAGGATCAAACTCTCAAAGGAAATCTATCTCCATCCTGAAGAGACAAGGCGACTCTAAAAATTCACCTCTTTATTTTTTTTCAAAGAGCTCTTCTATATATTCTTTATTATCTTTATCAAAATTTTTGTCAAGTCCCTCTTTTATATGTTACACTAATATAAAAAATTATTCACAAACATGCAAAAAGCAGCAATTGCAATTGATTTGGGAGCCACCAATTTACGAGTGGCTTTAATTACAAAAATAGGAAAGACTATCAAAAAAATCAAATCTAAAACTCCCCATCAGGGCAAAACGGGCAAGGTAATCACAAATCAATTGATAAAATTGACAGAATCAATCATTGAATTTTCTAAACAGATAGATGTTAATGTGCTAGGAATTGGAATTAGTTCTATTGGTCCTTTAGATTTCAAAAACGGAGAAATTATCAACTCTCCCAATGTTCCCTTCAAAAGAGTACCCGTTGTTCAACCAATAAAGAAAAAATTTAAATTGCCAGTATATCTTTACAATGACTGCACATCAGCAGTATGGGGAGAAAAGCATTTTGGTGCAGGCAAAAATTATAAAAATGTTGTCTATATTACAATTTCCTCTGGTATTGGAGGAGGTGCGGTTGTTGATAACCATCTTTTATTTGGAAGAGGGGGTAATGCTGTAGAAATTGGACATTTTAAAATTGATACCAAATACAATTTTCCCTGCGGATGCAAAAAAGGCAAAGGTCATTGGGAAGGTTATTGCTCGGGTAACAATTTGCCACGTTTTTTTAAATTTTGGTTAAAAGAAAACAAAATAAACTTTTCTGCAAAAAGCATTAAAACCTCAAAGGATCTCTTTGGTTTGGCAAGAAAAAAAGAAAAAGTAGTTTTAAAATTTTTAGAAGAAATTGGAAAACTCAACGCAGCAGGACTGAATAATGTTATTGTTGCCTATGATCCAGAAATTATAACTTTGGGAGGAAGTGTGGTTTTGTACAACAAAGAATTTATTTTTCCTTATTTTAAAAAATACCTTGAAAAATATTTAAAGATTCCAAAAATAGCCGTTACTCCGCTCAAAGAAGATGTGGTTTTATTCGGTGCGGCCAGTTTAGTATTTTGGCCACCCAATTAAACGGTCAAAATATGGCCACTTATTTGAAAAATGAATCTCGTCAATTATTCTTTAAATTTTCCTTTGTAATTCTTGGCTTTTTTTCTTTAATAACACAGACAATTTTTTTACGTGAACTCTTTGCCACTTTATATGGCCATGAATTTTTTGTAGGTATCACTTTGGCCAGTTGGCTGACCTGGGTAGCATTAGGCAGTTTAATTGGTAATCGTTATGCCTTAACCCCCAGAACGTTGAAACTCATAATTGTTTTTCCTCTCTTAATTTCTTTTACGCTTCTTGGAGAAATTTTGCTTTTACGTTATTTAAAACCATTTTTGGGATTTGCAGGCGAAGTTCCAAACCTTTTAAATGGAACTTTAATTGGAATTCTTCTCCCACTACCCATATGCTTCTTTCTTGGTATTTGGTGGACCTTAGCAACGAGATATTTTTCAAGTTTGATGAAAAATACCATTGCTGTAAGCTCGGGGTATTTTTTGGAAACATTAGGGTTTATTTTAGGAGGGGCTCTTTTTAGTTTTGGTTTGGTTTATTTCTCTTCTTTCTTCATAATCTTTTTGTTGATATTGTTTAGTTTCTTCTTTGCTCTTTTTCTATTTCGGCATTCTATTTTTCAAATAGGGGTGGCTTGTATTTTGGGTATCTTATTATTCGGATTGAGTTTCTGCACAATTCAGAGCTTAGAACTCAAAACTCAATCCTTCCGATTCAAAAATCAAATTTTGCTTGCATCCTCAAATTCAAAATATGGCAACCTTTCTGTTACTCAGAGGGAAAACCAAATTAGCTTTTATCAAAATGGAGTTCTTATTGGCTCTACTCAAACAGATGAACTTATTGAAGAAAAAATTCATTTTCCGTTATTGGCTCACCCAAAGCCTGAAAACATTCTTTTAATTGGGGGCGGGATTAGCGGGGCATTAGATCAGGCTTTAAAACATTCTGTTAAAACTATTTATTATGTAGAGCTTGATCCAAGGCTCGTCGAAATTGGTAAAAATTTTCTTCCAAAAGAGATAAAACAAAATTTTGAAGACAAAAAAGTTAAATTAATATTTCAAGATGGTTTTTATTTTTTAAAAACTACAAATCAAAAATTTGATGTAATTATATTAACTCTGCCTGAACCATCTAATCTATTGATTAATCGGTTTTACACAAAAGAGTTTTTTGAAATCGCAAAAGCAAAATTAAAAGAGGGAGGAATTTTTTCCTTTACTCTTCCCTACTCTCTTACCTCCCCTAACCCAAACTTGTATTTTTTGAATGGCTTAGTGTATCACAGCTTAAAAGATGTCTATCCTGAGGTAAAAATTCTTTCTGAATATTCAAATCTTTTTCTTGCCTCAAATAACCAAATAAATTTAGAGTTCCAGATGCTTCTTCAAAGATTTCAAGAGCGCAATCTTCAACCCCGATTTTTGAAAAAAGAGTATTTAAAATACCGCCTGACTTCTCCCCGCAATGCATCTGTTGAAGAATCTTTAAAAAAGTTTCAAAAAATAAATTCATTAACCCATCCTTTGGCATATTTTTATCAAACTTTATTTTGGCTTGATCGTCTAAGCCCAACAATGGCAAAACTTTTCTTTTCAATTGCTTCCTCAATATTTTGGATTTTGGCAGTAGTTCTGCTTTTAATAATTATCTGGCTTTACCGAAAAAAAGAGAGGTTCCAACTAAAGCTAAGCTGTCTTTCAATGGCTATTGCTGGCTTTTCAATTATGAGCTTAGAAATGATTCTTCTTCTTTCTTATCAATCATCAGTTGGTCATCTTTATACAAAAGTTTCATTAATTATTTCAACAATAATGTTGGGGCTGGCTTTGGGTACCTTGCATGGCAAAAAATTTATTGCAGAAAAGCAAAACAAAAATGTTGCAAATTTATTGAAAAAAATGCACTTTTCTTTTGCAATTTTTGGATTAGCTCTAATTTTCCTATCTTTCTATCTTTTTACTTTTCCAGCCTTATTGGTTGAAGTTTTAATTTTAATCTCAAGTATTATTGCAGGATATCTTGGAGGATTTATTTTTCCTTTGGCAAACAAAATATATCTTACTTCTCACAAAGAACAAACTGGCACAATTTATGGTGCCGATTTAATCGGCTCTGCTTTTGGGGCAATTTTGCCCTCCTTGATTTTAATCCCCTATTCTGGATTTTTTACAGCTTCGGGAGTAGTAATTATTTTCAACCTCTTTGCAGCAGGAATTACTCTTTTAAATAAAAAATAATTTTGCAAGCATAATTGCCGAGGAGGAATTTAGTCGATTATTCCTCTGAAAAAACTTTGGCGGTGAAAGTATAGATTTCTGTGTTTTTGTCTTTGTAGCAATCTGGTGGCAGTCCTGCTTTTTGAAAACAGAGTTCAGATAAAAATTTCTCAAGGCTCCAGCCGGTTTCGTCGGCCACCTGTGGCAAAAATACTCCTTGATTTAAACTTTGCCTTATAATTACTCCGTGTTTTCCAAGCTCTATTTTTCTCCAATTATCAATTTTTTGGGGCTCTGATAAAACCGAAACTTCGTATTCTAATTCATCTAATTCCTCCTCTTTAACCGGCGAAAACCTTATATCTTTTGTTGCTGCAGCAATTGCCATTTTTGAAACTACTTTATATAAAGGCTCTTTGGTGGGAGAAAATTCTCCAATGCATCCTCTTAATTTGCCATGTTTTTTAATTGTCACAAAAGCCCCCAACTTTTGATTCAGCATTGGGTTATCTTCAGAGAATTCTGGAATTTTGCCCTCTTTGATATATGTCTCAACAGACTCTCTTGCTATTTGAAGAAGTCTTTCTTGTTCTTTTTTATTTAAAAGATGGTCACGCCTTTCTG
>JAGGTU010000050.1 GCA_021163545.1 bacterium
GAGCGGGTGACGGGATTCGAACCCGCGATCTCCCCCCACTTTTCTCTGAGCGGGCAACGGGAGTCGAACCCGCATCTTCACCATGGGAAGGTGACGTAATAGCCATTATACTATGCCCGCTTTTAAAAGTGGGGGGCGTTCTGCCAACTGAACTACACCCGCATAAATTAATGTCTAAATAAATTTTTAAAGAAATCAATCAGTTGCTGTAAATTGCCTTCTTTTGGAGGCGGTGGAGGTGGGGGTGTTTTTTCTTCTTCTTCTTTCATAATCACAACTACCTCTTCTCCAGGTTTCTTGTATAATCCTTTTTCCCTAATAATTTTTTCTAAATATTCTTGTTGAGAAGCCTCGAAAAATAATTTTTTTAATTGTGCATTTCTTTCTTTAAGCAGAGCTACTTCTTTTTTTAAATCTATCACATCTTTTTTCAAACTCGCTCTTTTTTGATATAATTTCCAATTTCCAACAATTAAAAATGATATAATAATTAAGTTTAATACCAAAAGCAATGTAACTGATAATATCTCGTCCCAATCTCTATTTTTCTTTCTTCTTCTTTTTGTTATCATATATTAATTGTAACAAAATTATGGCAAAGGTAAAGACAAAGCAAGTTATAAGAATCATCTGGGTAATTATTATATTTTTGGTGGTACTTTCTATGATCGTCTGGTTATTGGCTCCTCTTTTTAGATAATTCTTATAAACACCCAGAAAAAGTTTTTAGAGGCTTTCTTAATTAAAGTTTAAAGCGAGGCAACAAGTTTCAAAGTAGCTCCCGCAGGCGGCTGAGCACGGTCTCCGAGCGAAGCCCCACTAAGCGGGGCGAAGCGAGGAGTCAGCCGCCCAGGGCCTCAGGCTGCCGAACCTCGCTGGGGTTCGGACAGCCGGTACTTTGAAACTTTGTTGCCGAGCGATTTGTAAAAATTGCTTTCCGAGCGGTTTTTTAGCAATCTCTCCTAGTGCTTTCTACCCACTCATTTTTATAATCTTCCAAAAAACTTCGTTAGGGATAGATACTTGCCCTCTTTCTTTAAGCTTTTTCTTGCCTCTTTTTTGTCTTTCTAACAGCTTCAATTTCCTTGTATAATCCCCTCCATACAATGGGGCCAGAACATCTTTTTTTCTTGCCTTAATATTTCTTCTGGCAATAATCTTTCCTTCAACCCGAGCCTGAATTGGTAAGCTAAATTGTTGAGGAGGAATATTTTCTTTTAATAGTTCCACCATTTTTTGTGCCTCTTTCTGGGCTAAATCCCTGGGCACTATTTTTGAAAGCGATTCTTCAACCCTTCCCCCAATTAAGAATTCTAACTTCACCAAATCTGCTTCCCTCCAGTCTAATAACCTATAATCCATAGAAGCATACCCCTCACTCACGCTTTTTAACTTATCATAAAATCCAATAATCACCTCTCTTAGGGGCATCTCTAATTCTAGAACCACTCTCTCTCCTAAAGTTTCGAAAATTGGATTTTTATTTTGAATAAGAACTAAAACATTGCTTAAAAATTTCTGAGGAACAATAATCTTAACGCCTGCAAAACGTTCATATATTTTTTGAATCTGAGAATAATGAGGCCAGTCTTTTGGGCTATAGATTAATACTTCTCTATTATCTTTTGTAAGAATTTTATAAACAACAGAAGGAGAGGTAACTATCAATTCTAATCCAAATTCTCTTTTTAGCCGCTCAACTGTAATTTCAGCATGCAAAACTCCCAAAAAGCCACACCTAAAACCTTTGCCCAGCATTGATCTTGTCTCTGGCTCAAAAAATAAGGAGGGATCATTAAGTTTAAGACACTCCAGAGCGTCTTTTAAATTTAGCCAGTTAGCAGTTTTCTCAGGAAAAATGCTTGCGAAAACAACAGATTTTGGTTCTTTGTATCCTGGATAAGGTTTTACTTTTTCTTTAAACTCTGTTTGTACAATTGTTTGCCCAATTCTTATCTTTGATGGATCTTTAACCCCCAAGGCAATGTATCCAATTTCCCCCGCCTGTAAAAAATCTGTTTTTTGTAATTGAGGCAAAAACCATCCTACTTCTTTTACTTTTGTTACTAGATTCTGTTGCATTATATATACAGAATCATCTTGGCTTACCTTGCCATCAAAAACGCGCACATAGGCAATTACCCCAAGATAAGGATCGTATTTCGAATCAAAAATTAAGGCTTTAAAAGGTAACTTCAAACTTCCTTTTGGAGGTGGAATCTTTTTTATAACCTCCAAGAGCAGATTCTCTACATTTGTCCCTTTTTTAGCAGAAATTCTAAAGACATCTTCTTTTTGGATATTCAAAATTTTAGCTATCTCGTTTTGGGTCTCCTCAATTTGGGCCTGAGGTAAATCAATCTTATTTATCGCTGGGATAATTACCAGTTCCTCTCTTTGGGCTAATTCCAGATTTGCCAAAGTTTGAGCCTGAATACCTTTTGTAGCATCTACCAAAAGTATTGCTCCCTCGCAAGCAGACATTCCACGGGAAACCTCATAAGAAAAGTCCACATGGCCTGGGGTATCTATCAGGTTCAGAATAAATTCTGAACCTGCAAATTCCAAATCACAAGCACCAAATTCCAAACTTTTTTGATCATTAAAGTTTAAGGTTTGGAACTTGGTCCTTGGTACTTGGTTCTTATTTGGTTCTTGGATCTTGGTTCTTGGATCTTGGCTTTGATTGAAAATTTCTGCATGATTTGAGATACGCCAAACCATGCGCACTGGTTGCATTTTTATTGTAATTCCCCTTTCTCTTTCTAAATCCATCATATCTAAAAACTGGGGGTGCATTTTTTCTTTTGCAACTGTCTGAGTAATTTCTAAAAACCGGTCAGCTAAAGTTGACTTTCCATGATCAATATGAGAGATGATACAAAAATTTCTGATATTTTTAATCTCCATATTTTATATCTCTCCTACTTCTGGAGGGGAAGTTAAGAAAGGGAGATTCCCCTCCCCCTTCTCTGGAGGGGGAGATAAAGAGGGGAGGCTTTCTCTCCCCCACCTTTATCCTCCCCCTCCCCCGCTCAGCGGGGGAGGGGGAGGATTTAGGAGGGGTGGGCTCAGTTTTTCCTTTTTTGAATCTCCTTAAAAATTGTTTCTAGAACTCCTTCTAAATTTTTTATTACTTCCTGATTTAAAAATC
>JAGGTU010000041.1 GCA_021163545.1 bacterium
CATCCAAAAGATTTGACAGACGAGTTAATTGAAACAATGGCAAAATGCAAAAAAGTCACTCCTTATATTAATCTCCCGGTACAATCTGGAGATGATGAAATTTTAAAAAGAATGAATAGACCTTATACAGCGAGCCATTATAAAAAATTGATCCAAAAATTGCGATCAAGTTTTAAAAAGTATCGCCAGGGTTTAGAAGGTGAATTGGCAATTTCCACAGACATTATCGTTGGTTTTCCCGGCGAAACAAAAAAACACTTTGAAAACACAAAAAAATTAGTAAAAGAGGTTGGCTTTTTTATGGCATATATTGCCCAATACTCCCCTCGCCCGGGTACCGCCGCATATCACCTAAAAGATGATGTTCCTCCTGAGGAGAAAGCAAAAAGAGAAAAAGAACTAACCGAAATTGTTAGAAAATGCGGTTTAAAATTTAATAAAAAGTTTGTCGGAAAAACAGTTGATGCTCTAGTGTTGGAGAAGAAAAAAGATTTTTATTTTGGCAAAACAAGGCATTATCAGACAATTAAATTTAAAGCAGACAAAGATAACTTGATTGGCAATTTTGTTCAATTACAAGTCAGAAAGGCCTTCGATTTTGGCCTTGAAGGAAAATATGCTGCCTAAAAATCACAAAAAATTATTAGTCATTGTAGGACCAAATGCTTCAGGAAAGTCTGATTTAGCGGTAAAACTTGCCAAAAAGTTTAATGGCGAGGTAGTTTCGGCTGACTCAAGACAAGTTTATAAAGGGATGGATATTGGTACAGGAAAAATTACAAAGGAGGAAATGCAAGGAATTCCTCATTATTTATTGGATGTAGCTTCCCCTAAAAGAAAATTTTCTGTTGCTCAATATCAAAAAAAAACAATTGAAGCGATTAAAAAAATTCAAAGAAAAGGAAAGTTACCTATTCTTTGTGGAGGAACCGGCTTTTATGTACAAGCAGTTGTGGATGGTTTAGTTTTTCCAAAAGTAAAACCTGATTGGAAATTAAGGAAAACATTAGAACAAAAAAGCGCCAAAGAACTTTATGAATATCTTAAAAAATTAGATCCAGAAAGAGCAAAAACAATTGAAAAAGACAACAAGCGAAGACTTGTAAGAGCAATTGAAATTGTTCTAAAAACTGGAAAACCAGTTCCAAAATTAAAAAAGCAAAAACTCTTTGATGTTTTAATGATTGGAATTAAGCGCGATAAAGAAGAATTAAAAGAAAGAATCAGAAAAAGACTTTTGAAAAGATTAAAACAAGGGATGATTGAAGAGGTAAAAAAACTCAAAGAATCTGGGCTCTCCTGGAAGAGATTAGAAGAATTTGGGCTTGAATATCGCTGGATTGCCAGGTATCTTCAAGGGAAAATTGGCTATCAAGAAATGATAGAAAAACTTCAAAAAGATATTGAAGATTTTGCAAAAAGACAATTAACTTGGTTTAAAAGAGATAAGAGAATCCATTGGATTAAGAGTTTCAAAGAGGCAAAAGAATTAGTAGAAGAATTTATAAAAAAATAAGGGGCTCTCATTCGAGAGCCCCTCGGATAGACTAACCTGTATCTTCTTGCTTGTTCTTGTCACCTCCTTTCTTTTCTCGCAACTCTTGCACCATTAACATAATCTCTTCTTGTTGAGCCTCGTACTCTCTCTGAATAGCCGCGAGCTTCCTTGTTTGTTGGTGATTAAAACTCACGTTTTCCCCCTTTTAACAAAGCAGGATTTCTATGTTTACATATACATTAAAATTTCTTGGTAATACTACACCACCCCCTTTTTTCTTTGTAAAGGATCTATTATCAGCCTCTACCTTGACTGATATTATATTTTATCATTATTCAAAAAATCTAGCAAGAGTTTTTTAGTAGTCTCTGGGTCTGCCCTACCTTTTGTTTCTTTCATAACTTGTCCCATTAAAAATTGTAGGGCGTTCTCTTTTCCTTTTTTGAAATCTTCAATTGCTTTTTGGTTATTTGCAACTACAGTAGCTATAATATTCCTTAAAGTCTCTTGATCCTGAATTTGAGTTAATTCTTTCTCTTCTAAAATATCAGATGGGTCTTTTTTTGTCTCAAACATTTCTTTAAGTAAGATTTTTGCAATTTTACTTGAAAGATTTTTTTCATAAATAATTGTTATAAATTCTGCAAAATTTTCTGGAGTTATGGGAAATTCTTTTTCCGAAAATGGTTTGCCTCCCAATAACCCTAATGCTTCTGACAAAAGATAGTTTGAGGTAATCTGAACTAATTTTTGATAATTTTCTTTTGAAATATTTTTCTCCTTGACCCATGCAATAAGCTCGGAAATTGTTTTTTCAAAATATTCGCTTAGATCTTTATTCGAAATTAGTATCTCAATGTTTGTAGGCAAAAGCCCATATTCTTGCTGAAACCTCTCTCTTTTTTGTAAAGGGAGTTCGGGAAGCTGATTTTTTAAATCTGAAATGAAATCTTCATTAAATTCCATAGGGGGTAAATCTGGTTCAGGAAAATATCTATAATCATGCGCCTCTTCTTTTTCTCTTTGTGAAAATGTAATTCCCTTTTTCTCGTCCCAGCCTCTTGTTTCCTGTATTACCTCTCCCCCATCCTCCAAAATTTTACTTTGTCTTCTAATTTCATATTCGATTGCCCTTTCTACCGCTTTAAAAGAATTCAGATTCTTTATCTCCACCTTTGTCCCTAAATTTTGTTTTTCTAAATTTGAATTTTTAATTTCTAACTTTTCATTTTTAACTAAACTAATATTTGCCTCAACCCTCATCTGTCCTTTTTCCATATCAGCATCTGAAACTCCAAGATATCTTAAAATTAGCTGAAGTTCTCTGGCAAACTCTTTCGCTTCTTTGGCTGATTCAATGTCAGGTTCAGTAACAAGTTCCATTAAGGGAATACCTGCTCGATTGAAGTCCAAAAGCGAATAATTTTCGCCTTCTGGATGAATGAGTTTTGCAGTATCTTCTTCTAAATGAATTCTTCTAATTCTTATTTTTTTATTGTTTGAGGGAATAATTAAAAACCCTTCTTTGCACAAAGGATCAGCATATTGAGAAATTTGATACCCTTTTGGAAGGTCTGGATAGAAATAATTCTTTCTTTCAAATTTAGAGGTGTTGGCAATTTTACAGTTTAAAGCGAGTCCTGTTTTAATAACTAATTTAACTGCCTCAATATTGATTGTTGGCAAAATGCCAGGGTGTCCCAGACAAATAGGACATATATTTTTATTCGGCTCTGTCTCCTGCGAGTCATTAACACAGGAGCAAAACATCTTAGACTTTGTTTTCAGCTCCACGTGAATTTCTAAGCCGATTTTTGGCATATAATCCATGTTATTGTTTTTATTGTTTATTAAATGTATAAAAAAGTTCTGTAATGTAAATTACAAACTTGGTTTGTCTATGATTTCTTCTGTTACAATCTTCCAAATTTTTTGATGGATTCTCTCTGGAGGTAAAAACTTTCCTTGTTTTAGACAATTTATGACTCTATATTCCTGCGGAAATTCTTTGGCTATTTCAAGATAAGTTTTTAAAGCATTCCTTAAATGAACTATATCTCGCTCGTGAAGATCTCTTATGTCGCTCTTTCCTAGGTATGCTTTTCGTTTCTTTTTTTTCTCGGTGTTAGTCACGCAAGGAGCCATTTTCCGTGCAAGTTCGGGAGAAGTTTTTAAAATAAAGCAAATGTCTGGCCTTGGAATATTAAATATCTTATATTCAAGATTTAAGAGCCACTTTATAAACTTTTTCCTCTCGGCCTTGTTTTTTATTTTCCCTCCCTGATGAGCGATATTAGAAGCAACATATCTGTCTGAAATTACAAATTTTCCTTCTTCTAACCATTTTCTAATCCGGAATGATGCATCATATCTATCACATGCATAAAAAATGGAGGCCACATAGGGGCTTACTTTATTAGCGGTACCGTATTTTCCAATAAGATAATTTTCTATTAAACCCGCTGATTTAGTACCATATTGAGGAAAGTCTATACTCTCAACTTTAAACCCCTCTCTTTTTAAATGCTCGGCCAAGAGCTTTGTCTGGGTAGATTTCCCAGAACCATCCAGCCCTTCAAAAACAATGAATTTGCCTGGCCAGAGATTTTTCTTCATTGATTTTGAAAATCTTTATAAAATTCTGCTTTCTTTATCTTATCATAAACTAAAAAAACTTCCATCTAAGATATCCACAATACATAAAAGAAGACCCCGATGCAATCGAGCATCTGGGGTCTCATTGAAGCAAGAATTTTAAAGATGGATAGCGTTTCAAAAGGTGCAACCGAAGTTTTTCAAGTGCTCTTTCTTTAATAGCCCAAATTCTTGCGGGACATACCCCCAATCTTTGGGCTATCTCTCTTTGAGTAAGAGGTTTATCTCCGTTAAGGCCAAAATGGAGCACAAGGATTTCTCTTTCTCGGGGTGTAAGGCTTTCTTCCATCACTTCAAACAGAATATCTCTAAAGAGAGACCTAGTGGCTTCCTTATATGTGGGGTCTTTTTCTTGAGCCCGATGCCTCAACATAATTTCATTTTCTCCTTCTTCCTCTGAGCCATCTCTTCTTGAGGCAAACTCTTCCATAGAGGTAGAGTTTATAAGTTTTACAAATCCATCTTGCTTTACTCCTCGCCGCACAAAATTCTCCATCCAGTAAAGAGCATAAGTACTAAATTTGACAGGTTCTCCATTCTCTTTGCTTCTTTTTGAAGGATCATAAAGTACAAGCGCTTTTTCAAAACCTATATAAGCGTTTTGAATAGCATCCTGCCAAAGACCTTTAGGAATACCAAGGGGCACTAAGATATTCTTAATAACCAACCCCTGAAGACTTGCAAAGAGTTTAATTTTTGCATCTTTATCTCCTAAGCGGGATTTTTCAACTAATTTGAGTTGCTCATTTCTGCTTAACGGATCAACTTGGGGTAAAAAAGACCTTCTCATCTTTCCCTCCTCTCCTTTGAAAAAGAGCATCTACACCCATTTTTGGGCTTTATTAAATTTAACCTTTTTTCTTTAGGTTATCAAGTTCAAAAATTATTTTGAAAATCTTTGTAAATTCTACTTTCCTGAGGAAGTTGATCGCCAAAGTATTTGGCGTCTTTCTTTTGAGGATAAGGTTTTTGAGCCGGAGAAGATAGTTTTTCAAAAGAGAGCTGACAAATTCTCATCCCAGGATAAAGCAATACTGGAAGCATACCTATATTTGACATCTCAAGGGTAATCTTGCCTCTAAACCCTGGGTCAATATACCCGGCCGTTGAGTGAACAATTATTCCCAACCTCCCCCAACTTGATCTTCCCTCAATCCTTGCCCCAATATCATCTGGTAATTCTACCTCTTCTAATGTTGAAGCAAGAATAAACTGTCCGGGTTGTAAAACAAAAGGCTTATTCTCTTCTACTTTTACAACCTCGGTTAAATTCTCAAAAGTAGATTTATTTTTTGGATCAATATAAGGAATTTGGGTATGGTTAAATACTCGAAAAATATTATCCAGCCTCACATCTAATGAAGCTGGTCCAAGCTGTATCTCAAAATCTGGCAAAGGGTGAATCTTGATCTTTCCTTCCTCAATATATTTTTTGATGTCTCTATCTGATAAAATCACAAAATAATTTTTATTTCTTAATTTGTAATTTTTATTCAATTTTTAATTTTTATTTCTTAATTTTTAAACAACTTAATCACTTATTCACTCAATCACTCAGCTACTCAGCCACTTACTCTACTACCTCAATTCCCATTCCTTTAGCTTGGGCTTCTATAATTTTCATTGCTTTTTCGATATCATTGGTATTTAGGTCCGGTAATTTCATCTGAGCAATCTCTCTAATTTGTGCTTTAGTTAACTTGCCAACTTTTTTTCGATTAGGTTCTCCTGATCCTTTTTCAATGCCAGCGGCCTTTTTTATTAAATCAGAAGCAAGAGGTTGTTTTAATTCAAAATCAAAACTACGGTCTTCATAAATAGTAATCACAACCGGAATTTTATAACCAACCTTATCTTTTGTAGCGTCGTTAAATTTCTGACAGAATTCGGAAATATTAATCCCGTGTTGTGCTAAAGCTGGCCCAATTGGTGGTGCTGGGTTGGCCTGCCCTGCTGGAATCTGTAATTTAACTTTTGTTTTTATTTTCTTCATATTTTTAATAACTTAATAACTCGATAACTTAATCACTTATATCTTTTTCACCTGAAGCGAATCTAACTCAACCGGCGTGTCTCTCCCAAAAAGATTTACCATTACCTTAATTTTACCTTGCTCTTCATCAATTTCAGAAACTTTACCCTCATAATCTTTAAATGGACCATCAATAATTCTTACCTGGTCCCCAATTTTTAAACTAATCTTGTATTTCGGAGCTTCCTCTCCCATTCTCTTTTTAAGCATCTCCACCTCTTTATCAGATAAAGGAATTGGGGTTGTACCTGCGCCAACAAAGCCGGTAACATTAGGGGTATTTCTGACAACGTACCAAGAATCATCTGTCACAATCATCTCAACTAACACATATCCTGGATAAATTTTTTCCTCAACAACCTGCCTTTTTCCGTTTTTGATCTTTATCTTCTTCTCCTTTGGTACCAATACATTAAAAATCTTGTCCTCCATTCCTAAGGACTCTATTCTCTGTTTCAGACTCTTGGCTACAGCATCTTCATAACCTGAATATGTATGTATAGCATACCATCTTCTTTCTTTGGGTAAGCGCTGTCTTGGCATGTAGCTTTTATTTCAAGATAATTTTATTCAAAATTAAAGTAAAAATAAAATCCAGGGTACCTAGAAATATAGCCACACTTACAGAAATTCCGATAACGATCAGGGTGTATTTTAAAGCTTCCTGCCTTGTTGGCCAGTTAACTTTTTTTGCTTCTATTCTTACCTCTTTTAGATATTTAATTAATCGCCCGGGAATATTAGAAAGTTTCATATTTTTAAAAAGGCCTCTTTGGGCCTGCATTTACTTTTTATATTATTAAATAGCAAACCCTACTTTGTCAACTATTTATATAAAAACTATATATCAAGGTTCTTAACACTTCTTGCATAAGCTTGGATAAATTTTTTCCTTGGTAAAACCTCTTTGCCCATTAGAATATCGAAAATTCTATCTGCCTCTTTTGCGTCTTCAACTGTAACCCGGAGCAAAATTCTTTTTTCCGGATCCATCGTTGTCTCCCAAAGCTGATCTGGATTCATCTCTCCTAAACCCTTATATCTTTGAATCTCAATCTTACCTGCCCCTGATTTTTGCAATTCTTTTACTATTTTTTCTTTTTCTTCTTCAGAATAGGCATATTTGATAGTCTTACCTGTCTGAATACGATAAAGGGGTGGTTGGGCAATATAAAGATATCCTTTTTCTATAACAGGACGGAAATATCGATAAAAAAGAGTTAAAAGCAGAGTTCTAATATGGGCCCCATCTACATCAGCATCTGTCATAATAATAATTCGATGATATCTTAATTTGTTGATATCAAAATCTTGAGCAATGGCACACCCAAGCGCAATCACCAAGGCTTTAATTTCTTGCGATGATAAAATTTTATCCAGCCTTGCTCTCTCAACATTTAAAATCTTACCTCTCAACGGCAAAATAGCCTGAAACCGTCTATCCCTTGCTTGCTTTGCAGAACCACCGGCTGAATCTCCTTCTACAATAAAAAGTTCCGCCTCCTCGGGTCTCTTTGTCGAACAATCAGCCAACTTACCAGGCAGACTTAATCCTTCTAACACCCCTTTTCTTAATACTGTCTGCCTTGCTGCTTTTGCTGCCTTTCTTGCTTTTTGGGTTAAGATACAATTGTTGATAATAATCCTTGCATCTTGTGGATTTCTTTCTAAAAAGTCTCCCAAAGCTTCTGAAACTACTGACTCTACAACTGTTCTTACCTCCGGATTTCCAAGTTTTGTTTTGGTTTGTCCTTCAAATTGAGGCTCGGGCACTTTTACTGAAACTGCGGCACTTAATCCCTCTCTTACATCTTGGCCAGTTAAACCCTCACCCTCAAGTAAATCGTTTTTCTTGGCATAGTCATTTAAAACCCGGGTTAAGGCGGCTCTAAAACCAGTTAAATGAGTTCCCCCATCTCCTGTATAAATATTATTAGCAAAGCTCTCCTCCCAACATTCTCTTTCTTGAGTATATTGGAAAGCTGCTTCTACTAATATTCCATCTTTTTCTTTTGAAACATAAAACACATTTGGGTGAAGCGGGACATTGGACCCAATCAGATATTTAATATATGACTTCAGTCCTCCCTCAAAATAAAATGTATATTCAAACGGAGGGGTTTTTGTAGAATCAATAAACTTAATTCTTACCCCTTTTGTTAAATAAGCTTGTCTTCTCAAATGATTAAGAATTTTCTTCCGTTCAAACTTTATTTGTCTGAAAATCTCCTCATCCGGCTCAAAAATAACAGTTGTTCCTGTTTGTCTGCATTTGCCTGCTTTTTTTAATTTCGTTTTAGGCTTGCCTTTTGAATATTCTTGATAATATTTCACTCCCTGCCTACATACCTCTGCCTTCATCCAAGAAGATAAGGCGCAAACAACAGAAATTCCTACCCCATGAAGACCACCTGAAACTTGATATACTTTTCTTCCAAATTTTGCACCCGCATGTAAGGTTGTCATTACAGTCTCTAGGGCCGATTTTTTTGTCTCGGGATGAATATCAACCGGAATTCCTCTTCCATCATCAGAAACCCTCACTCGATTTTCTTTTACCAACTCAACCTCAATATTTTTTGCATATCCTGCCATTGCCTCGTCAATTGCATTATCAAGGCATTCCCATATTAAATGATGCAAGCCCTCAGATCCAGTTGAACCAATATACATTGCCGGTCTCTGTCTTACCGGTTCCAAACCTTTTAAGACAAAAATATCTTTCGCGGTATATTCCTCTTCTCTTTTAGAAGTCTGTTTTCTTCTGGGCATAGATCTCCAAAAATTAATTCAATTTTGATTTTTGCTAATTTTGAATTTTGAATTGTAATTTTGCATTTTACATTTTGAATTTTAAATTTATTTTCTCACCTCCCACTCAGGGTTTTCTTCTAAGGCTTGAACAATCTTGGTAAACAATTTATCTACCTCCTCACTTGAGAGTGTTTTTTGGTCAGATTGGAATATTAAATGAAAGGCTAAATTCTTTTTTCCATCAGGAATTTCCTCTCCCATATAAATATCAAACAAATCAACATCCTTTAAAAGCTTGCCACCGGCTCTATATATAACATTCATAACATCGGCAACTTTTGTATTTAAAGGAGTAAGTATTGCGATATCCCGCACAGCTGCCGGATATTTTGATATAGGTAGATATTCTTGTTCCTCTGAGGCAAGTTTGGAAAGCTTGTCAAAATCGATATCAAAAGCATAAATCTCAGAGTGAATGTCATAGAGACTGGTAACTTTTTTGGAAATTTCTCCCAAAAATCCAATTTCTTTATTTGAAACTTTAATTTCCGCAGATTTTCTAATATGCCAGAAAGAACACAAAGAATCCTCTGGTGTTGGTTGATACTCATCATAAAAAACATCCGAAACTCCAAGTTGTTCAAGTAAGCTATCTATAATGCCTTTTATTAAGCAGAAACCATCCTTTTCTCCGAAAATCACTCCAGAGAGCATTCTCTTCTCGAACAATTTCTCTTTTTGCTGATAGAATATCTTCCCTATCTCAAATAATTTAAATTGTTTGAAATTCTTCTGATTCTCTTGAATGTTTTTAATTAAGTTGATCAGAAGTGAAGGTCTTAAATATTTAAACTCATCACTGACCGGGTTCTCCAACTCTATTAACTTTATTAAATTTAGTTTTTGTTTATCTTGTTCACTTATGAAAGAATAATTATAAACTTCTACAAAGCCCAGTTCCTTTAAAATCCTTCTTACTTTAGATGCCCACACAAGTGTATCTTCTTTTTCCGGTAGCGTCAGGACAGTTTTTGGCACGATAGGAGGAATATGTTGATATCCATAAATTCTGCCGATTTCTTCAATGAGATCTTCTTCTATTTGAAGATCCTTTCTTATGGTAGGAATACGTACAGCTATAATGTCTTTTTGTCTTTTCTGTATCTCAAGATTCAACCTTTTTAGAATATCTAATATTTTGTTTTTGGGAATTTCTATGCCCAAAACTTTTTGAAGTTTCTTGATATTTAACTTAACTGTCCATGGTTTAACTTTTTGAGGATAATAATCAACCTTGCCAGGCAAAACCTTGCCTCCGGCAATTTCCTGAATAAGACTTGTTACTCTCAACAGAGCTACCTCTGTCATATTAGGATCCAACCCATGCTCAAATCTCAAGGAAGCATCGGTTTTAAGCTTAAGTGCTCTTTGGCCTTTTCTTATTA
>JAGGTU010000009.1 GCA_021163545.1 bacterium
ATTTCGATATGTCGAAATGTTGAAATGTCGAGATGTTGAAGGATTTTGTTATTTACATTATAATGAGAAACATGGAAATTGATTTTGTGAGAAGGTTTGGCAAAAAAGCGATGTTTAAATTTATTAAAACATTAATAATTAAATTTTAACTTATGCTGAAGAAAATTTTAAAATATTGGATTTTAGCCCTTATTTTTCTTTTGCCTTTATTTTGGCTTCCTTTTTCTTTTGAATGGATTGAGTTTAACAAATTGTACCTTCTTTTTTTCTTAGGCTGGGGAGGTGTTTTTCTTTGGAATTTGAAAATGATTATTGTTGATAAAGGAATAAGATTAAGATGGGGAAAAATAGATTGGTTAGTTCTTGCTTTCTTGCTGGTGGCAGTAATTTCTTTTGCGTTTTCACAAGACAGGTTTCTTTCGCTTTTTGGAAGTTACAGGCAGTTTAATAATGGATTAGTGGCTCTACTTGCATTTTTTGCTTTATATCTTCTTATAAGGAATAATATAACTCTTCCGACAGAAAAAACTAAAGAGGTGGAAGAAAACAAAACCGAGGAGGAAGTAAAGATAAAAGAGGTAAAGAAAGAGGCAGAGGGAGTAGTTGGACTGAATGAGATTTTCTGGAGTTTGTTTGCTTCAGCCTTTGTGGTAGTTTTGTGGATTTGGGTTTGGTTGCTTTTTGGGATAAAGTTGGCAAGGTTTTTCCTTAAAACGGGGTGGGTGTTTTCTCCTGCATCAGGCACCGCTTTTAGTACAGCAGTCTATTTAGCCTTAATGATAGTTTTGGTTTTAACTAAGCTTCTTTTGTTAGGTAAGGGCGATAAAGAAGAAAAGAGGCCCTTATTAAAAAAGATAATTTTTGCGGTGTTTTTGATTTTAGGCGTCTCTCTTTTGATCATTTTTGATTTTTCCTCTGCTTGGATTGTTCTTGGACTATCTTTAATTGGTTTTATTGTTTTCTCTTTACGTCTGAAAGTGTTTAGGGAGGACATTCACAGGCTCATTCTTCCCATCTTTTTGATTTTAATTTCAGCTTTATTCTTATTGCTTAATTTTAGAGTTCTTGTAGCGGGACTGGGACTGGAGAGAACACTCATTCTTAACTATCCAACCGAGTCGGTTTTATGGCAGAGTGAATCCTGGCAGGTAGGAGGTAGAACAGCACTGAATAATCTAAAAAACGGAGTTTTGGGGAGTGGTCCGGGTACATTTGTATTAGATTATGCTAAATTTAAATCTGAGAGAATACTAAAAAGTCCGCTCTGGCAGATTGAATTTAGTAAGCCTGGCAACAATGTAGCGGAAATTTTAGCAACAATGGGGTTTTTGGGAACCTTTATCTTCCTGCTAATTATCGGAATGGTTGTATTTTATTTGGTAAAAAGCAAAATGGATTTGGAAAGAAAGTTGGTTTGGGGCACGCTTGTTTTTGGAGCGATTGTTGCCCAGTTTGCATTTTATCAGAATATGATTTTGGGCGGGCTGTTTTGGCTTGTTTTAGGAATAGGAGCAGGGTTTATGCCTGTGAAAGAAAAGAGATATTCTTTTCGAGAGTCTCCTGAGATAGGACTGGTGTTTGAAACTGTGACATTGGTTTTAATTCTTTCCTTAATTGCAGGATTTTTCTATGGAATTAAGTTTTATTTAGCCGATTACAATTATCAAAAAATAACAACAGAGCCTAATTTAGACAAAAGAATAGAACTTGCCCAGAGAGCAGTGAGGTTAAATCCCTATCAGGTAAATTATCAAGTTACCCTTTCTCAGCTTTTAATTCAAAAGTTGAGGCAGGAAGTACAAAAACCAAATGAGGCCCAGGATCAGGCTACAGTTCAAAATTTAGCCAGCGCCTTATCGTTTTATCTATCTTCAATTAAACGATTGGCTCCTAACAATGTAATAGCGCGTCAGAGTTTAGCAAACGCCTATCGCGATTTAATAGGGATAGCCTCAGGTAAGCCGGAAGATGAGGCAATAAAATCTTACTCAGAGGCAATAGAACTTGAACCTACAAATCCGGTGCTCTATACAGAGAGAGGGAAAGTTTATATGGCAAAAAATGAGGTTGAAAAAGCTAAAGCAGATTTTCAAAAAGCGATTGATTTAACCCCCCATTACTTAGATGCTCAAATCCAAATGACATTTATTGAAGAAAATGAAGGGAAAATTCAGGATGCTATTGAGAGATTAGAAGATTTGGCGAGAACATCACCCCTTGGCGAGAGCGTAGATTTACTTTTTAGATTGGGTTGGCTTTATTATAATAACAAAGAATATGACAAAGCGATGTTGGTTTTGGAGCGGGCAACTCAGTTGAATCCCTTTCATGCCAATGCATTATTTATATTAGGATTGGCTTATGAACAAAAAGGAGAGACAAAAAAGGCAATTGATGTGTTAGAAAGAGTGGCCCAACTTAATCCTGACAATCAAACTGTAAAAGATAAGTTGAAGGAATTAAAAGGAGAAAGTGGCCAAACTCAAGAGGAGGAAACTATAGAAGAAAAGGAAGAGGAAAAATAGCCCCATCCCCTCTGTATCTCCCCCTGCCAAGGGGGAGGGGGAGAAAAAAAGAGGGGGAGGGGAAGATGCTTGACTTGAGTTTTGTTTTGATATAAAATTAACTCACATTCTAGAATAAATTTGATTTTGAAATTAAGGTTTTATTTCTAAATCAAATAAAATATTCTTGCCCTTCTTTGAGGAGGAGTTTTTGTTGTATTAATTATCAATTATCATTAATCAATTGTTACCATATTTATGCGGATTAAAGATTTCTCTAAATCTAAAATTCGCCTTCCTTTACCTTATCTTTTGGAGCCTCAATTTGCCTCCTGGAAACGTTTTTGGGAAGAGGATTTTAAAGAGTTATTAAATGAGATCTCTCCGATTTATGACTATACAAAAAAAGAATACGAGTTGTGGTTTTTAGATTATAACCTAGGAGAAGCAAAATATAGCAGTGCTTTAGAGGCAAAAGAGAACAATGATTCATATGCAGCACCTTTAAGAGTTTTGGTGAAACTTGTTAAATTAAAGACAAAAGAAGAAATAACCCAGGAGGTATATTTATGTGATTTTCCTCTCATGACAGAGAGAGGAACATTTATTGTGAATGGCATTGAGAGAGTTGTTGTATCGCAATTGCTTCGCTCACCCGGAGCTTTTTTTGATGCTAGAGAAATTAGAGGCAAGAAATATTTTGGGGGAAAAATTATTCCAAACAGAGGGAGCTGGCTGGAGTTTGAGACTGACCCATCAGGTTTTATTGGGGTAAAAATTGACAGAAGAAGAAGGGTGCCGGCAACTATTCTTTTGAGGGCGTTAGGGTATGAAAGAGATGAAGATATAAAAGCGTTATTCGAAGATATTGACAGAGGAGAGATAAAATTTATTGATGAAACTTTAAAAAGAGATCCGACTAACAATCAAACAGAAGCCCTAATGACAATTTACAGACGCTTAAGACCCGGCGATATGGTAACTCCTGACACTGCAAAAGAGTTGTTTGATAATATGTTCTTTAATTTTGAGCGGTATGATTTATCAACTGTTGGCAGATGGAAAACCTGGCAGAGGCTTCCTGAAATAAAACCAAAGAATCCGGAGAAGATTGATATTAAAGACAGGGTTCTGAAAAAAGAAGATGTTGTAGCGGTTTTAAGAGAAATCATTCGCTTAAATAACACACCTCAGGCTGAGCCTGATCAAATTGACCATTTGGGCAACAGACGAGTGCGCTCTTTAAATGAACTATTAAGAGAAAGGGCAAGAGTGGGTCTAACCCGAATGGAAAGGATTATTAAAGATAGAATGTCTACTTTAACCTCGGAGGAAGTAACGCCAGTTCGCGTAATCAACCCAAGACCATTTATGGCAGTGATCAAGCAATTTTTTGCTTCTTCTCCCTTATCTCAATTTATGGATAATGAGAACATCTTGTCTGAATTAGAACATAAAAGAAGACTTACTGCCTCAGGCCCGGGAGGGTTGCCAAAGAAAAGAGCAGGTTTGCAGGTAAGAGATGTTCAACCTTCACATTATGGAAGAATTTGTCCAATTCAAACACCGGAAGGTCCAAATGTGGGTTTGGTGGTGCATCTGGCAGGATATGCAAGAATAAATCGCTTTGGTTTTTTAGAAACACCGTATTTCAAGGTAGAGAAGGGAAAGGTTACCAAAAAGATTCAATATCTAAATGCTTTTGAAGAAGAGCAATATAACATCGCGCCTGCAGGAACAGAGATTGATAAAGATGGAAAGATTATTCCCAAAGAGGTATTTGGGAGAAAAAAGGGAAAGCCAGGCATGATCAAAAGAGAAGAGATAGACTTTATTGATGTCTCACCTGAACAATGTTTGTCTGTAGCCACTTCTTTGATTCCATTTTTGCAGAATGATGATGCAAACCGAGCTTTGATGGGTTCAAATATGCAAAGGCAAGCGGTTCCTTTAATAGATCCTGAAGCGCCATTAGTCGGGACGGGATTAGAAGAAAAAGTAGCCAGAGATACAGGGCATTTGGTTCTGGCAAAGGAGGATGGAGAAGTGGTAGAGGTAGATGCAGAACATATAACAATCAAAGAAAAAGATGGCACAAAAAGAGTTTATAAATTGCTTAACTTTAGACCTACCAATCAATATACTTGCCTTCATCAAAGGCCAATTGTCAAACTCAAAGAGAAAGTTAAAAAAGGACAAGTGATTGCAGATGGGCCAGCAACTGATAAAGGCGTTTTGGCGTTGGGAAGGAACCTTTTGGTAGCCTTTCTGTCTTTCAGAGGTCATAATTATGAGGATGGTATTATCATTTCAAGGAGGTTAGTGGAGGAGGATATTTTATCATCGGTTCATATTGAAGCTTTTACCTGCGATGTAAGAGAGACAAAGCTGGGACCAGAAATTACTACCGCTGATATTCCAAATGTATCAGAAGAGAAATTAAAAGATTTAGACGAGGAGGGAATTGTAAGAATTGGAGCTGAGGTTAGACCCAATGATATTTTGGTTGGAAAAATCTCTCCAAAAGGCGAGGTAGACTTAACTCCGGAGGAAAGATTGCTTTTGGCAATTTTTGGAGAGAAGGCAAAAAATGTAAAAGACACATCGTTGTTAATGGAGCATGGAAAAGAGGGAAGGGTGATAGGAATTAAAATTTTTTCTCCCGAATTTGGACATAAGCTTGAGCCAGGCATTGTCAAAAGAATTTTAATTGAAGTGGCTCAATGGCGAAAAATAACAGTTGGTGATAAACTTGCTGGTCGCCATGGTAATAAAGGAATTATTTCAAAGATTTTACCTCCTGAGGAAATGCCATTTTTGGAAGATGGAACCCCTGTAGATATAGTTCTAAACCCTCTATCTGTTGCATCAAGAATGAATATCGGACAAATTTTAGAAACACATCTTGGTTTTGCGGCTAAAAAATTAGGTTTCAGGGCTATTACCCCAGCTTTATCTGGAGCCAAAGAAGAAGATATTAAAAAAGAGCTCAAAGCGGCAGGTTTGCCAGAAGATGGTAAAGTTGTTTTGTATGATGGAATAACCGGCGAGCCGTTCCCAGAAAAAGTCACCGTAGGTTACATCTATATGATGAAGCTCATTCACATGGTGGCAGATAAAATTCATATGCGTTCAATTGGACCTTATTCTCTTATTACCCAGCAGCCTTTGGGAGGGAGGTCTCAATTTGGAGGTCAAAGATTTGGAGAGATGGAGGTCTGGGCGCTTGAGGGTTATGGAGCAGCACATACCTTACAAGAAATGCTGACTATTAAATCAGATGATGTTTTGGGTAGAGCAAATGCTTATCAGGCAATTCTAAAGAATAAAAAGATAGAAACACCGAATGTCCCGGCTTCATTTTCACTTTTGATAAGCGAGCTGAAATCCTTAGGGCTGAATGTGGAGATCAAGATGAGAGAGGAGAAAAAAGAAGAGAAATAGTAATTTTTAATTTTTATTTCTTAATTTTTACTTAAATGAAAGATAAAACTCAAAACTCAAAAGTCAAAACTCAAAGCCACAGCTCAAAACGCAAAACCGATTTAAGATATAGATGTTATTGCTTTTCAATAAATGTAATTAAATTTTTAGAAAGGCTTCCAAAAGAGAGAAACTCTCGTATTATTGCAGACCAACTTTTAAGAGCAGCCACCTCAATTGGCGCAAATGTAATTGAGGCGAAATCAGCCAGTTCAAAAAGAGACTTTGTGAAATTTTATGAGATAGCACTAAAAAGTGCAAATGAGACAAAGTACTGGCTCGGGCTTTTACGAGATGGCGTAGAGATTGAAAGAACAAAGATTAATCCTCTTTTAAAAGAAGTGCAGGAACTTTCCAGCATTATTGCTTCTAGTCTTTTGACAATGAAAGGGAAAAAATAGTTTTGACTTTTGAGTTGTGGTTTTGACTTTTGAGATTTAACTTTTGAGTTAAAATTAAAAATTAATTTTATGAAGGTAGAAGATATCAAAGCAATAAAAATTAAATTGGCCTCACCTGAAGAGATACTTTCTTGGTCATATGGTGAGGTGACAAAACCTGAAACTATAAATTATAGGACTCAAAGAGCAGAAAAAGACGGGCTTTTTTGCGAAAGAATTTTTGGGCCGGAGAAAGATTATCAGTGTTATTGTGGGAAATATAAAGGAATAAGATATAAAGGCATTATTTGTGATAGATGTGGGGTTGAAGTAACCCATTCGTCAGTTAGAAGAGAAAGAATGGGACATATTAAATTAGCCTCCCCTTGCGCTCACATCTGGTATTTAAGAGGAGTGCCATCTCGCATGGGCATGATTTTAGATATTCCAGCTCAAAAATTAGAAAGAGTTATTTATTTTGCTGCTTATATTATCACCAAAGTAGATGAAGAGGCAAAGAAAAAGATTTTAGAAGAAATTGATAAAGAATACAAACAAAAAATAAAGGCGGTCAAAAAAAGAGCCAAAGAAGTTGAAAGATTGAAAGAGTTAAGAGATGCAGCAAAAAAAGAAGTAGAAGAGATTAGGCCTTTAAGAATTTTAAATGAAATTGAATATTTTGACCTTTCACTAAAATATGGTCATATTTTTGAGGCTGGCACCGGAGCCGAAACTTTAAGGAAAATTTTTGAAGAAATTGATTTAGAAAAAGAAATCAAAAAACTTGAGGAAAAATTAGAGAAGGCAAAACAAAAAAAGCAGGATTTAACTCAAGGAGAACTGCGTAGAACATTAAGAAGGCTACAGCTTTTTAGAAGGATGCATAAAAATGGCATTAGGCCTGAGTGGATGTTTTTAACAGTCTTGCCAGTTTTGCCCCCAGCTTTGCGCCCCATGGTTCAATTAGATGGAGGAAGATATGCCTCCTCTGATTTAAATGATCTTTATAGACGCGTAATTAATAGAAACAATCGCCTAAAGTATTTATTAGAGATAAATGCACCTGAGGTAATTATAAGGAACGAAAAAAGAATGCTCCAGGAAGCAGTTGATGCTTTGATTGATAATTCAATGCGAAGCGCCCATACAACAACTGCCTCAACCGGACAAAGGAGACTACTTAAGTCTTTGGCAGATATGCTTAAAGGAAAGCAGGGTAGATTTCGCCAAAATCTTTTGGGCAAAAGAGTAGATTATTCAGGAAGATCTGTCATTGTTGGAGATCCAAATCTCAAATTTAATGAATGTGGGCTTCCAAAGAAAATGGCTCTGGAAATATTTAAACCCTTTGTTATTGGAAAACTTCTTGAAAAAGAAATTGTTTATAATGTAAGGCAAGGTTCTAGACTAATTGAAGAGGGAAGAGAAGAGGTTTGGGAGGCTTTAGAAGAGGTAATTCAGGGTAAGTATGTACTTTTGAACAGAGCTCCTACTTTACATAGGTTGGGTATTCAAGGTTTTAAGCCCCGATTGGTTGAGGGAGAGGCAATAAGAATTCATCCCTTGGTGTGTGAAGCTTTTAATGCGGATTTCGACGGAGATCAAATGGCTGTATTTTTACCTTTATCTGATGAGGCTCAGTTTGAAGCAAGAGAAATTATGGCTTCAGGTTTCAATCTTCTAAAACCGGCTACCGGACTTTCAATTGTTTCTCCTCGCCAAGATATGGTGCTTGGATGTTATTGGCTTACAAAAATCATCCCCGGCAAAAAAGGAGAGGGTAAAGTGTTTGCGAGTAAAGAAGAAGCTTTGTTGGCTCAAGCTCAAGGGGCAGTTGATCTTCGAGCAAAAATAAAAGTGTTAATTGATGGAAAATTAATAGAGACCTCATGCGGGCGTATACTTTTTAATGAAGCTTTGCCAAAAGACTACCCCTTTCAAAATGATCACTTTAACTCAAAGAAGATTAGAGAACTTGTAAGTAGAATTATTCAAAAATACGACAATAGTGTAGCATGTGAAACGCTAGATAAAATTAAAGAATTAGGTTTTGAATACGCTACTTTATCTGGCTTAAGTTGGGGAATGGATGATTTGATTGTGCCGTCACAGAAAAAAGAACTTATAGAAGAGGCTCAAGAGGAAATTAAAAAGATCGACGAATATTATAATAAAGGTTTCTTAACTGAGGAGGAAAAAAGAGAAAGAGTCATTGAGATTTGGCAAAGAGTAAAATCTGAAATTCAGAAGCTTGTACCCCAAACATTACCTGAAAACGGAACCGTGTTTGCTATCGTCGATGCTGGAGCAAGGGGAAGTTGGTCTCAACCCATTCAGATGGCAGGAATGAAAGGTTTGGTGATTAATCCTGCCGGGCAAATTATTGAAATACCTGTTTTAAGCTCATTTAAAGAAGGATTTACAGTTTTGGAATATTTCATCTCCACTCATGGAGCTAGAAAAGGAACCGCAGATACAGCACTTCGTACCTCCACCGCCGGTTATCTTACCCGACGTTTAATTGATGTGGCACATGAGGTGATTGTGGTTGAACATGATTGTAAAGACAAAGAAGGTATTGTTGTATTCAAAAAAGATGCCCAAGAAATTGGCCAAGATTTTGTCTTTAAAATTGTTGGTCGTATCTCCCTTGAGGATATAAAAATAAACGATAAGGTTATTGTAAAGAAGGGAGAGATGATCGACTGGGATAAAGCAAAAATTATTGCACAAAGCGAGATTGATAAAGTTAGAGTTAGATCTCCTTTAAGCTGTAAGACAAAACGAGGAGTGTGTCAGCTTTGCTACGGGTTAGATCTTGGAAATAATAAATTGGTTAAATTAGGAGAGGCGGTAGGGATTGTAGCAGCTCAGTCAATTGGAGAACCTGGTACTCAATTAACCCTTCGAACCTTCCATACAGGAGGTGTTGCTGCTGGTTTAGATATTACTCAAGGCTTACCAAGAGTTGAAGAGATTTTTGAAAGAAGACCACCCAAAGGAGAAGCAATAATGGCTCCTGCGGATGGTGAGGTGATAGAAGTGAATGAAAAGATTATAAAGATTAGACCAGTGACTTCAAAAAAGAAGAAGGAGATTTTGGAATTTAAATTAGCCCCCAATCAACTACCTGTTGTTAAGAAAGGAGAAAAAGTGGAAAAAGGTGACAGACTTACAGAAGGAAGTTTAGATCTAAGAAAGCTTTATAAAACAGGAGGCAAGGCTAAAGTCCAAAGATATATTGTGAACGAGGTTCAAAAGATTTATGTATCACAAGGTGTTGCTATTCATGATAAGCATATTGAAACAATTGCAAGACAAATGTTTTCAAGAGTGAGAATAAAAGATGCCGGAGGAAGTGATTTCACCCCCGGTGAGGTAGTTGAACTTGCAAGGGTAATAGAGGAGAATGAAAAACTTAAAAAAGAAGGGAAAAAGCCGATTCAATATGAAGAATTGCTTTTGGGTATCTCAAAAGTTGCTTTAACTACCGACAGTTTCTTGTCAGCCGCTTCTTTTGAGGAGACCTCTCGCGTACTGATTAAAGCTTCTCTTGAGGGTAAGGTTGATTATTTAAGAGGATTAAAGGAGAATGTTATTATTGGTAAATTAATTCCTGCTGGAACAGGATTTAGAAAGGAGATATAATAGAAGCGGATGTGTAGTAAACGCTCGGAAAGTAAATCTGAGAAAGGCGCTCGGCAAGTACTGCTAAAGGACCGCAAAAATTCCCACCGAGAATTTTTGCTTAGTCCTCGCTCGCTGCGGATGTCCTTTGTCAGCACTTGCCTCGCTTTCTATGGGCTCCATAAAAATTACTTCCCTCACTTTATCTTGCCAGCACTTGCCTCGCTCTCTGCGGATGCTCCTAAAAATTGCTTTCCTCGCTTTCTCTGTTTGAGCTACTTCGAAACTTGTTGTTTCTCTATTCCAACATTGCTTTATGCCCAAAAAGAAAAAGAAAAAAATTCTCAAAACAAAAAAGAGGCGGATTCCTGAGAGGGTTAAAGATATTCTTATTGGGGCTGCTTCTTTGTTTGTAGCTTTGTTTCTCTTATTTTCTTTTTTTGATAAAGGAGGGGTTGCAGGTAATATATTAACTAATTTATTTTTCAAACTTCTTGGGAAAGCAGAATTTCTCTTGCC
>JAGGTU010000044.1 GCA_021163545.1 bacterium
AAGGAAGAAGAAGGAAAAGAAAAGAAAGTAATTGGACTTTTTCATTTAACTTGTTAAATAAAAACGGCCTATTCTCTGAGAAAAAAGGTCAAGAGAATAGGCCGTTTTCCATTTGTAGTGTTTGGAACCTCGCCTTTCCTTTCGTGTCTTTGTATTCATCGTGGATCTCCAGCAAGTTCCAGATCTTGCGTCCAGAGAGTGGCTAGATTTTCCTCCTTGAGGGCTGCCTTCAGAATTGCTTTTGCAGACTTTGTGTTAAGCTCAGCCAAAGCATTCTGGGCAGACTCTCTTGTTTTGTAGCCTCTTTGAGCTAAGATGAGCGCATGGAGGGCAAAGTCTAAAATGTCAGCGTCTTTAACAATCTGGGCCTCTTTGCTGTCACTCTCTAGCTCCTTTGAAAGATTCAAAAGATCGGTCTTTAAACTATTGGGTAATGTGGCCACCTGATCTTTTAGAGCCTGTTGGGTGGCTCTTTTTCTTTTAATATAGAGGGTGGCAATTCTATCTAGATCTCCAAGCCGGGTTTCAGGGTTATCATGAATGAGAGCCATAAGAAGGATATCACCCCACCTTTCTCTTGGAACCTTTTCAAGATATGCTAGGATAAGAGCAATGTGAGCTACGCCAAAAACATGATCAGCCACGCTTTCTCGAAGTTCATCTGGTATGCCGAATCTACGCCAGCCGGACCTTTTAAGGTGCGTAAGCGAGAAGATCTCCGAAAGAAAAACAAGCACTCTCCGGATAACCTCTACCTTCATCTTCATCACCTCCTTGGCAAGATTGTATAAAGACAGAAAGAGCTTTAATGACAGATTAGGCGGATTTTTGTAATTTGTCAAATCCTTGACATTATGCTTTAAAGAGATAAACTAAATTATTGAATGCCTACCATGGCTCAAGAGAAGAAATTCTATTTAACAAAAGAGGGACTGGAAAGACTTAAAAGAGAGTTTGAGGAACTAAAAAAGAAAAAAGCACAGAAAATGGAGAAAGAAACTCCTATGATTGCTGCTCCCCATGGGGTAGATTCAGAATATCTTACCTTTCAAGAAGATATTAGTTTTTTAGAATCGAGGATAGAAGAATTAGAAGAAATATTAAGAAATTATCAATTAATAAAACCACCACCAAAACATAAACAGAATGTTGTTCAAATAGGGGCAACAGTGCAGGTAGAGGTAGAGGGTCAAGTAGATGAATTTACAATTGTAGGGCCGCTTGAGGCAAACCCTTTTTTGGGTAGGATAAGTCACGAGTCTCCAGTAGGGAAAGCACTTTTGAATCATAAAGTAGGAGATGAGGTCAAGGTTCAATCTACAGTTACAACAATTTACAAAATTAAGAAAATTACATATCGAAACATTTAAATGATAAAAACAAAAAGAGGGCAAAAAGCCCTCTTTTTGCATCTCTATGATGAAGTCATTGTTAGATTTCTTTATAAATATCGGAAAATTAAAAGAAAAGCCAAGAAGAGGTTGGCTCCTTTATGGTATTCAAAACCCAGAAACAACCGCCGATCATTTGTTTAGATCTGCAATTTTAGGATGGATATTAAATAAGTCAAAAGGCTTAGACGAAGAGCAGCTTTTGAAAACCCTGCTTTTACATGACCTTTTTGAAGTATATGTGAGTGATATGACACCTTATGATCCCTTAATCCCACAAGATTTATCAAAGAAAAGTAACTTGGAAAAAATTAAAGAGATACTTAAAAGAAAACCTCCCTTTTCCTTAAGAGAAAAGAAAAAGATAGAGGCAAAACGTTATCAGGAGGAATTAAAAGGCCTTGAGAAGCTTATTGCCAAATTACCCCAAGAGCTTAAACAAGAAATAAAAGATTTGTGGGTATCTTATCGTACAAAGAAGACAGAGGTAGGTAAATTCGCTTGGCAGGTAGGTAAGTTAGAAAGCTTTTTGCAGGCATTAGAATATTGGAAAAATGAAGACAAAATACAACTTCCTCTCTGGAGAAAATGGGTAAGAGAGGTAATTCGAGATAAAACACTTGTAAAGTTTAGAAACATTACAGAAATGTTATTATGCGGGCCAAAACCTAAAAGAAAAAGGCATCAAAGCTCTATGGACGGGCTTTTTTGGTTTTTCAAAGAAATAGGAAAACTTAAATTTATTCAAAGAAGAGGTTGGGTGTTTAGAGGTGTTAAAAATGCAGAGACCGTCTCACAACATACATTCCATATGACAATTATGGCCTGGTTATTAGGGCAAAGAAAGGGTCTGAACACAAAAAGAGTTATTAAAATTGCCTTGGCTCACGATCTTTGTGAAGTATACGCAGGAGACCAAACCCCTTATGATCCTATTTTACTTACAAATGACAGCGCTGTATCAGACCTGTTTACAAAACCCCCACGGATATCCCAAACAAAACGTTTGGAATGGTTATTAAAGAAAAGAAATACGGAATGGCAAGCGATAGTTAAATTGACCTCTCATTTACCAAAAAACTTACAAGAAGAGATAATAAATTTATGGGTAGACTTTGAAGAAGGATTGTCTAAAGAAGGTCGGTTCGTTGCTCAGGTAGATAAAATTGCCAACCTGGTTCAGGCAATTGAGTATTTCAAAAGAGATAAAAAGTTTCCCATTATGCCTTGGTGGATTGAGATTAAAGAAAGAGTTGACGACCCTCTTCTTTTAAAATTTGTAGACGAATTGGACAG
The DNA here is from genome assembly GCA_021163545.1 of bacterium. GTDB lineage: Bacteria > Patescibacteriota > Minisyncoccia > Minisyncoccales > PEYH01 > JAGGTU01. The sequence goes on from JAGGTU010000044.1 coordinate 2,688, forward strand.
ATATTTTTCAAAAGAGTTTAAATCTTTTAAAAAATGATTCTGTGTGATGGTCTCTCAAAAAGCAAAAATTTATATAGGAACCTCAGGGTGGGTATATTCTCATTGGATTGGAAAATTCTATCCTGAGGATTTACCCTCCAAAGACCGACTAAAATATTTTGCAAAACATTTTGATACTGCAGAAGTTAACTATTCTTTTTACCATCTTCCGCGATCTACAACTTTTTTAAAATGGTATCAAGAAACTCCCAAAGAGTTTCTTTTTTCTGTTAAAGCGTCAAGATTTATTACCCATATAAAAAGGTTAAAAGACGTAAAAGATCCCTGGGAGCAGTTTTTTGAAAATGCCGAAAATTTAAAAGAAAAGTTAGGACCAATACTTTTTCAATTTCCACCATCTTTTAAAGCTGACAAAGAAAATGTTCGAAGACTAAAAGATTTTCTAAAACTTCTCTCTAACTATTCACTACCCACTATTCACTATAAACTGAGATGCGCTTTTGAATTTCGACATAAAACTTGGTTGGATGAAAAAATTTATAAACTTTTGGAAAAATATAACACCGCTTGGGTAATTGCTGATTCTTCTCGCTACCCTAAAGCGGAAGTTGTAACCTCAGATTTTGTTTATATAAGAATGCATGGTCCGGCAGAACTTTTTGCTTCTAAATATTCAGATAAGGCGTTAGAGAATTTGGCAAAAAAGATAAAAAAATGGCAAAAAGAAAAGAGAGACGTTTTTGTATACTTCAACAATGATTTTCATGGATTTGCAATTGAGAACGCCTTATTTTTAAAAAAATTGTTGAAATTATGAAATTTACCAACAATCAAGAACTGGCAAATATCTTCTATGAAATAGCATATTTTTTAGAGATGGAAGGCGTTCCTTTCAAGCCTTATGCTTACGAAAAAGCGGCTATAATTTTGGAAAATTTAGAAGAGGATATTAAAGATATTTATCAAAAAAAAGGTTTTAAAGGAGTAAAAGCAATTCCAGGTATTGGCGAGAGTATTGCTAAAAAAATCGAAGAATATTTAAAGACTGGCAAAATTAAATATTACGAAGAGTTTAAAAAGAGATACCCGGTTGATATTGAAGAACTAACCTCTGTGGAGGGAGTCGGGCCTAAGATGGTCAAAGTCCTTTATGAGAAATTAGGAATTACAAATTTAAAAGAACTAGAAGAGGCTGCCAGAGAAGGTAAAATAAGAAGTTTGCCGGGCTTTGGAGAAAAGACAGAACAAAACATTCTTCAAGGAATTCTTTTTCTCAAAAAAAGTGGCGGGAGGTTCTTGCTTGGCGAGGTTTTGCCTTTAGCGCAAGAAATTGAGAAAAGGTTGAAAAAAGTAAAAGGAGTGAAAAAAATAAGTTTGGCTGGTTCTTTGAGAAGAAGAAAAGAAACTATTGGCGATGTTGATATTTTGGTAGTGGCTACAAAACCAGAAGCAGTGATGGAAGAATTTGTAAAATTGCCGGGAATAATTAAAGTATGGGGCAAAGGAACTACAAAGTCTTCAATTAGGCTGGAGTCAGGTATAGATGTAGATTTAAGAGTAATTCCTGAAAAATCTTTTGGCTCGGCCTTACAATATTTTACTGGCTCAAAAGAACATAACATTGCCCTAAGGAAAATTGCAATTGATTTGGGGCTGAAGCTTAATGAATACGGAATCTTCAAGGGCAACAAATTTGTGGCTGGTAAAACCGAAGAAGAGGTCTACAAGATTTTGAAAATGCAATGGATTTCTCCAGAGTTGAGAGAAAATCGAGGTGAGATAGAAGCAGCCCAAAAAGGAAAATTGCCAAGAATTATAGAGCTTAAAGACATAAAAGGCGATCTCCACTGTCATACAAGATGGGATGGGGGAGCTAACTCTATTGAGGAAATGATAGAAATAGCACAAAAAATGGGTTACGAATATTTAGGTATTTCAGATCATACAAAATATTTAAAAATTGAACATGGGTTAGATGAAAAACAATTAGCGGAACAAAGAAAGGAAATCGATAGACTTAATTCAAAATTACAAGCGTTGAATTCCAACTTTAAAATATTGCAAGGGGCAGAGACCAATATTTTAAAAGATGGAAGAATTGATATTAAAGATGAATCTTTAAGGAAATTGGATTATGCGATTGCGGGAATCCACTCGCATTTTAAGATGGAAAAAAGCCAAATGACAGAGCGTATAATTAAGGCAATGAAAAATCCTTATATTAACATCATTTCTCACCCAACAGGAAGAATCTTAAAAAGAAGAGACGAATACCAGATTGATTTTGATAAGATTTTAAGAGCTGCCAAAGAAACAGGCACGGTGCTAGAGATTAATTCCTATCCAGAAAGGTTGGATTTAAATGATATCAATATAAAAAGAGCAAAGGAGGCAGGAGTAAAACTGATAATTGATACTGACGCACATCATAAAGATCAGTTGCGATATATAGAATTTGGAGTCTCGCAAGCAAGAAGAGGGTGGGCAGAAAAAAAAGATATCGTAAATTGTTGGTCGTTAAAAGAAATGTTAGAATTTTTTAATAGAAAATCAAAAAGGTCGTAGCTCGAAATATCGACATATCGAAATTTCGAAATATCGATATATCAAAATATCGACATTTCAAAACATATGGCGATAAAAAAAGTTAAAGTAGATCACAACCTATGTATTGGTTGTGGTAATTGTCAGGCAGTGGCCCCGAAGGCTTTTGAATTAAAAGATGGGCAATCTTATGTGAAAGAAAATTGGCGAGAAGAATCAGAAGAAAACATTAGAGCAGCAAAAGAAGGTTGCCCGGTTCAGGCAATTTCTTTGGAAGAAGATTAAAAATGAGTTATTATAAATTAAAAAGGTCGAATTAAAAAGGTTGCATAAAATCCTGTTAAAATAAGACCAAAAATATGCAAAAGAGATTAATTATTTTTCTTACAATAATTGGAATAATTTTAGGATTAGGAAAAGCAAATATAACCAATGCAGGATTGACTCCTTCATGGTGTCATGATTTTGAGCAGAATTTAAAGTTTGGAGATCAGGGTGAGGAGGTAATGTGGCTTCAAAACGCTTTACAAGAAGAAGGCTTTACAATTTTCACCAACGAAAAACAGAATGCACAGTTTGGCTATTCAACGGCCTCAGCGGTGGTGGGCTTTCAGGAAAAATATGCAAGCGAAATATTACTACCTTTAGAACTTGAACACGGAACAGGTTATGTTGGGCCCAAAACCAGAGCCAAACTTAATGCTCTTTATGGTTGTCCTCAGCCCTCGATTACTGTCATTTCTCCAAATGGGGGAGAAGAGTGGGAGATAGGAAAGACATATGAGATTAAGTGGGAATCTCAGAATGTAGAGTTTGTAAACATTGAGATAGTATTGGGTCATACAGGGTGGCACATAGCCTATAGAGTATCGGCTTCTTCTGGAAAGTATTTGTGGACCATTCCTTCTAGTTTTGAAGAGAGTAGCGATTATCAAATTCATATATGGGATCCTGATAATGCAGAGGTAGAAGACCGGAGCGATGGTCGCTTCAGAATCATAAAGCCTGTCACCTGCACTGATTCAGACGGTGGAAAGAATTATTATCAGAAAGGAACAGTAACAGTAGATGGTACAAGTTACACCGATTATTGTTTAGATGAAAACCGTCTTATTGAGTATTATTGCTCTAGCAACCAGATGAGATTTGACACTTACGCCTGCCCTTATGGATGCGAAAATGGGGCATGCAAGAAAGTTCAACCAAAGATTACGGTCGTCTCACCAAATGGAGGAGAGGAATGGGAGATAGGAAAGACGTATGAGATTAGGTGGGAAAGTCAAGGAGTAGATTATGTTAACATTTATTTAGAAGATTGGGGAAATGTAGGAGCAGGAGGTCCTTTTAGTTGGCAGATAGCTTCAAGAGTTAATGCCAATTTAGGTAAATATTCCTGGAAAGTAGGTCAATATCTCTACACTAGTCCCGAAATTACTCCGGGGGATACCTATAAAATTTTTATTGAATCCATTGATGGATCTACAAAAGATAGAAGTGATAATTACTTCCGAATTGCTAAGACGATCACCTGCACCGACTCAGATGGAGGAAAGAATTATTATCAAAGAGGAACAGCAAGATTAGGAAGTGTGACTCGTACAGATTATTGTAAAGACGCAAATACTGTGGCTGAATATTGGTGTAGCGGCATGGGTGGAG
>JAGGTU010000035.1 GCA_021163545.1 bacterium
AAAAAAAGGATTTCATTTCTTGTTATTTTGCATGATATTACTAGAGAAAAGGCAATTGAGGAAATGAAGAGCCAGTTTGTCTCGGTTGCGGCTCATCAGTTAAGAACTCCTTTATCAATTATCAAATGGAGTTTGGGAATGTTGCTTGCCGGGGATGTTGGAGAATTTACAGAGGAACAGAAAGAATTTTTACAAAAAACATATCAAACCAATGAAAGAATGATAAAATTAGTCAACGACTTGCTAAATGTGGCCAGAATAGAAGAAGGGAGATTTGTTTATCAGCCAAAGGCAGTTGAATTTGATCAAGTGGTGAAACAGGTTTTCGAATCTCTAAAAGAGTTAGCTCAGAAAAAAAACTTGAAGTTTCAATTGGTTATAAAAAAGAGTAAAAAACCAAAAGTGGTAAAGGTGGATATAGAGAAAATTACTTTAGTAATAAAAAATTTACTTGAGAATGCTATACGTTATACTCCTCCCGGAGGGGAAGTTACTGTAAGAATAGAAAGGCAAGATAAAGAGATTTTGTTTAGTGTACAAGATACAGGAGTTGGTATTCCCAAAGATCAACAAAAACGAGTGTTTACCCGTTTCTTTAGAGGAGCAAATGTGATTAAGATGGAAACAGAAGGGACAGGATTAGGTCTTTTCATTAGTAAAAACATTGTGGAGGCTCATGGCGGTAAAATTTGGTTTAAGTCAAAGGAAAATAAAGGAAGCACCTTCTTCTTTACTTTACCTGCCCTTGTTTAAAAGGTATAATAAAATTGACATATCAGTTTAATAAGAATTAAAATAAAAAAATGGCTAAAAAAATTTTAATTATTGAAGACGAAGAAATTCTTTTAGACCTTTTAAAGAAAAAACTCAGCAGTTTAGGTTATGAGGTATATACAGCCAAAGACGGCAAGGCAGGGTTGGAAGCAATAAAAGAGGTAGTACCTGATCTAGTTCTACTTGATATTATCATGCCAAAAATGGGAGGTTTTGAGGTAATGGAGAAGTTACAGGAAGACGAAAGCTTAAAGGCAATTCCTGTTATTGTAATTTCAAATTCGGGTCAACCTGTAGAACTTAATAAAGCAAAAGAACTTGGGGCAAAAGACTGGTTAATTAAAACAGAATTTGACCCAAAGGAAGTTATTGAGAAAGTTGTCAAACAAATAGGTCAGCCTTAAAAATAATTAAACTCTAATATGGCTAAAATCTTAATAATCGAAGATGATAAGTTTTTAAGAGAACTAATAGCGCGAAAGTTATTAAAAGAAGGTTACGAAATTGTTGAGGCAATAGATGGTGAAGAAGGCTTAAAGAAAGTAAAGGAGGAAACACCGGACCTCATTCTTTTAGACCTAATTTTGCCTGGAATAGATGGTTTTGAGGTGTTAGCAAAAGTGAAAGATGATCCAAAAACTTCTCTTATCCCCGTTTTAATTCTTTCAAATTTAGGCCAAAAGGATGAAATAGAAAAGGGATTAAAACTAGGAGCAGTAGATTTTCTTGTGAAAGCTCACTTTACTCCAGAGGAGATTGTGGAAAAAATCAAAACCGTTTTAAAGAAATAAAACCTCTTTTTAGACAAATTTTTATTTATTATGCCATAAGAAGGCATGCCCGAATTGCCTGAAGTTGAAACTACAAAAAGAGAGCTTAAAAGAAAAGTCCTTGAAAGGACTTTTCTTGATATTTGGTGTGATGCAAAAAAATTAATTAAACGCCCTCGGAGTTTTGAGGAATTTAAAAAAGGGATTTTGGGCAGGAAAATTAAAAACATCGAAAGGAAAGGAAAGAACATTTTAATTTATTTGGACAAAGAGAAAGTTCTTTTAATTCATCAAAAGTTAACCGGGCATCTTCTTGTTGGGAAATGGCAAAAAAAGGGTAATTCTTGGATTCCACAAATAAAAGGACCCTTAGAAGATCCCGCCAATAGATTTCTTCATTTAATTTTTTTCTTAGACAATGGCCTGATGCTTGCTTTATCTGATTTAAGAAAATTTGCCAAAGTAGAGCTTTGGGATGAGAAAGAACTAATGCAATCCAAAGAAATTATGGAAATAGGTATAGATCCTTTGAGTCCAGAGTTTACTTTTCAAGAATTTAAAACAAGAGTTAAGAGCACAAAAAGGAAGATTAAACAAGTGTTGATGGACCAATCTTTAATTGCCGGGATTGGAAATATTTATTCTGATGAAGCCTTGTTTGCAGCGAAGATCCATCCTGAAAGAAGAGCCAATACTTTAAGCGAAAAAGAGATAAAAGATCTTTATCAGTCAATTAAAAAGATTTTAAAAAAAGCCATAGAGGTAGGAGGAGAGAGTATTTCAGATTATAGACGCCCAGATGGTTCAAAAGGAGGATTTGATTCTTTAAGAAAAGTGTATAGAAGAGAAGGAGAGCCTTGCCCTCGTTGTAAAGCTCCTATAAAAAGAATAAAAATTGGCCAGCGATCTTCTTATTTTTGCCCAAAGTGCCAAAAATTATAAATGGTAAAAATATGATTTATCTTATCTTTGGTCAAAATTCGTTTTTTGCTCATCGTAAGCTAAAGCAAATATTAGCAGAGAGACAGAAGTTCTTTGAAAAAAATTTTCCAATATTTAAATTTAGTGGGAAAAACCTACAACTTGATACAATAGAAGAAAAAATTCAAAATAATACCTTATTTGGAGAAACAACTGCCATTATAATAGAAGAAATTTGGCAGAATCAGAAATTTAAAAAGGAGTTTTTAAAACGGGGCAAAAAATTTACATCCTCTAACATTCTCCTTATGTTCTTTGAGAAGCAAGATCTAAATAAAAAAGATCCCTTTTTTGAGTTTATCCAAAAAATAGGGCAGGTTTATGAATTTCCTGAACCCAGCTTACACCAAATAAGAGAATTTATAAAAGAGACCTTAGTACAAGGAAGGTTTCAAATTCAACCCTCAGCAGAGCAGCTTTTGATAGAGTTTACCCAAAAAGATCTTTGGAACCTCAACACTCAGCTTGAGAAATTAATGGCCTTTAGATCTAAAGAAAGAATAATTAAAAAAGAGGATGTATTACTTCTTGTAAAGCCAAAAATAGATACAAATATTTTTCAAACGATAGATGCTTTGGCGGAAAAAAATAAAAAAAAGGCCTTGGCGCATATATATAACCATCTGGAACAAGGAGAATCACCCCTTTACATTCTGTCAATGATGAAATATCAATTCAAAAATTTACTTATGGTTAAAGAACAGGCAACATTAGGCAAAACCTTAACTGATGAACTTAAAGATATGCACCCTCTTGTTTTAAGAAAAGCAAGATACCAATCTAGGCGATTTACTTTGGAACAATTAAAAAAATTCTATCATAAAATTTTCAAGATAGATTTAGCAATCAAACAAGGGAAGATAGCGCCCGAGGAAGGGTTAGAGCTTCTAGTTTTGGACCTTTAACCTTGCGCCAAAGACTTACTCATTTTAGATTTCATTCTAGCGGCTTTGTTTTTCTTTATTACTCCCACCTTGGCTGCCTTATCAACAAATTTGTAAAAAAGAGGAAGCAAAGCCTTTGCTTCTTCAGGTTTTCTTTCTTGAATAAGTTTTTTTATTTTGAGTCGAGTTTCTTTAATTCTTTTTTTATACCAAAGATTTCTAGCTTGACGCTTCCTTTCTTTTTTTAAAGCTTTTTTTGCTGATTTTGTTTGAGGCATATTTTTAATATACAGTAGAGTAGCACACCTTTTTAAAAAGTGCAAGAGACACACAGTTTGGTTATTTTTATTTTTTATATAGTTTATTGCTTGCTAAAAAAGGGATTTTTGTGGTTAAATAAGAGTGATGATTGGCTTTATCTCTGGCAGAGTTTTATTGAAAGAAAAAGACTACCTCCTTTTGGAAAGGGAGGGAATTGGTTTTAAAATTTTTTTAGGAGAAAACTCTCTTTCTCAAATTAAGGAAGGTGAAAATGTAAAACTTTTTTGCCACTTTTGTATAAGAAACGAAAAACCAGAACTATATGGATTTCTAAACATAGAACAATTAAAAATTTTTGAAACACTTGAAAAAATTCCGGGGGTGGGCCCAAAGGTTGCCTTAAAAATTGCTTCAAAAGGTTCTCTTGAAGAATTGATGAAAGCAATAAAAGAGAAAGATTTTTCTTATTTTCAAAAAATTAAAGGGTTGGGTAAAAAGAAGATTCAAAAAATAATCCTTGAAATTAGTGGTGACCTTGAAAAAACTCAACCTAAAATTTCCAAGCAAGATAAGGCTCTTTTGGCGCTAGTCTCCCTCGGGTTTTCTCAGAAGGAAGCAAAAGAGGCTCTCAGAAAAGTTCCTTCAGAGATTAAAGATTACGAGGAGAGAATTAAGAAAGCATTACAAATTCTTGGAGGAGGATGATGATTTTTATAATGAAACAGTTTCTAAGGAAAGTATTACCTATTTTTTTAATTAATACCTATCACCTTATCCTGACCTTTTTAGGAGCAGTGTTGTTTGGCTTCCCTTCAAGGCACCTGAAGGTTATCGGAGTAACCGGAACAAATGGAAAGTCAACCACAGTTGAATTTATAACAAAAGTCTTGGAGGAGGCAGGATTTAAGGTAGCTTCTATTTCTTCTATTAAATTTAAGATAGGTAAAAAAGAATGGCCTAATTTGCTCAAGATGACCATGCCCGAAGGTTTTTTGATACAGAGATTTTTAAAAGAAGCAAGAAGAGCAAAGTGTGATTATGTGGTTTTAGAAGTAACCTCTCAGGGGATTGTTCAACACAGACATAGGTTTATAAAATTTGATGTAGCTGTTTTTACAAATCTTGTGCCCGAGCATATAGAGGCACACAAAGGATTTGAAAATTATAAGAAAGCAAAAGGAAAACTGTTTGAGGCTACAAAAAATATTCATATAGTCAATCTCGACGATAAAAACGCAGAGTATTTCTTACAATTTCCAGCAAAGAAGAAATATGGATTTTGTATAGAGACTTCGCCAAAAGAGATAAAGAAGGAAACTTTTGATAAGGTAGATAAGATTGTTAAAGCCCGAGATATAGCAGAATCAAAAGATGGGGTCAGCTTTTTTCAAGAGGATTTAAAGATTCGTTTGTGGCTATTGGGCAAATTTAATGTTTACAATGCTTTGGCAGCCATAGCATGTGCCTTATCGCAAGGAATAGATATAGAAACATGTAAAAGAGCTTTAGAGAAAATAAATCATATACCAGGGAGAATGGAAATTGTTATAAAGCGCCCATTTTTGGTTATTATTGACTACGCGGTTGTTCCAGAGAGTTTAGAGGCAGTATATCGGGAGATCCAAACATTGTTTTCTCCAAATAAAATGATTTGCGTCTTTGGTGCTTGTGGTGGAGGGCGAGATAGGTGGAAGAGGGAAAAATTAGGAGAGATTGCAGACAGATATTGTCAGAAAGTCATTTTAACAAACGAGGATCCGTATGATGAAGACCCAAAGAACATTCTTAAGGAGATTGAAGCAGGTATAGAGAATAAAATAAAAGTCACAAAGATTCTTGATAGAAGAAAAGCAATAAGAGAGGCGCTAAAAAAAGCCAAAGAAGAGGATGTAGTAGTTTTAACAGGAAAGGGATGTGAGCCTTGGATGTGTATGGCTGGAGGTAAAAAAATTCCCTGGGATGAGAAAAAAATTGTGCAAGAAGAATTTAAAAAAATTTATGGAGATTTTACTTAAAAAAACACAAAAAAGGAGGGAGTTTATAAAAGAGGCATTTTTATGGGGCAAAATTTACGACAAAATAAAGAATAAAAAGAAAATTCTTTTAAAGCCAAATATTGTTTCATATGAAGAATATCCAACGACAACCCATCCAGAAACAATAGAAGAGTGTTTAAAGCTTCTTGTAGAAATGAAAAAGCAAGAGGAGATAGTAGTTGCCGACGGTCCCGCTTTTGATGCTGGAAATTCAGATAAAATTATTCAAAACCACCCTATTAAAAAAGTTTGTGATGCCTTTGGGGTTTTATGTCTTAACTTAAACAGACTCCCGAAGAGAAAGATTAAAATGGAGGGTTACACTTTTTTAATCCCAAAAATAATTTTCGAATTTGATTATGTTATTTCTTTACCTGTTTTAAAAACCCATCGGATTTGCAAAATTACCGGTGCCTTCAAAAATCAATATGGGTTTTTGTCACCAAAAAGGAAACTTTATTATCACTTACCATTTAAAGATATAAACAAGGCAATTGTGCTTTTAAATAAAATTAAAAAAATTGATTTTTTTATTGTTGATGCAATTAAAACTTTAATTTTCGCTCAAGAAAAAAGACATGGCGGAAAAGAAAGGAACTTAGGATATATGCTAGCTGGGAAAGACCCTTTTGAATTAGATAAAATAGGATTTAGATTGCTCAAAGAAATCGACCCCTCTTTGGCTAAAATAGAAGAAAAAGATATTCCTCAATTTATCTGGGCCAAAAAATTGTGGCAGAATACTTGATGAAAAATTAATGATTTAGATTATGAGAAAATTTTTTGAAATTCTTCCTCACAAAGCAGATTTGAAAATAAAAGTATTCGGTGCCTCAAAGAAGGAACTCTTTTTAAATGCGATGAAAGCAATGTTTGAAGCAGCCGGCATAAAGCCAGAGGGAAAAGTAGTCAAAAGAAAGATTAAAATTCAATCTCCAGATATTCTACAACTTCTTGTAGATTTTTTAAGCGAGATTTTATATTTAAGCGAAACAGAGAACGAAGCTTATTTTAATATAAAATTTAAAAAATTCTCTGATAATACCCTTGAGGGAGAACTTTTTGGAAAAAAAATAAAAGAGCAAGGATTAATTATTAAAGGGGTTACCTATCATAACTTAGAAATTAGAAAGAAAAAGGAAGGTTATCTAGCAACGATTCTTTTTGATGTTTAAAACAAAGAAACAATTTACCAAATAACCCTTGCAAGATTTATTTGAAGGGTTAAAAAGATAATAGAACATCAAAAAACAAGGGGGTGAGAAAGTGAAAAGAAGACGCAAGAAGCTCGAGGAGTTTTTAAGTGGATGGTTGGCGGATTTAAGAACAGAGATAGAACGTTTAAGCAAAGGGACTGAGAAGATCGGAAAATCTGTTGAAGAGTTAAAAAAGGCAATCTCTCAGATCCAACAAAGACAAGAGAAGATTGTGGAGATGCTAGAAGAAAATCAAAAGATCTTTGACAACTTGATGTCTCAGTCACCTTTCCAAAAAGGGTTTGTGGTTGTGTTAGATTGGCTAAATTTGAACCTCGGCTTGAGAGATGAAAAATTAAGGTTTCCAGGAGAAAGATTACTTAATCGTTTGGTAGAATTAACCGGGAAGCCTCAGATAGGAGCATTTGCCTTTTGTGAGGGATACCTCTCAGATGGAACAAGAAGCATGCTTGAAAAATCTGGATTTACATGTATCTCTTGTACGGATGCTGACGAGACAATAATAAAAATGTTAGACTATAACCTCTTTCCTAATGAAAGGATTGAAACCATTTTTCTTATCACAAACGACCAACGGCTAATGAGAAGATCTCGAGAAATAGCCTCTTTCTTTCCAAAGAAGGAATTGATTTTTATGAGCCTGGAGGGAAGGCTGATAAAGGATCCAGATAGAAAATATCTCGTTAAGCTTTATAAGAAAGGAGAGAAATATCCCATGACCCCGGAAGAGAACCCCTTCGCTTCAGTAGTTTGGAGAATAAAAAAAGGAAGACTTACTATACCTTTTGAGGATCCATACGAGTTATTCCTTCTGATTGTTACAAGAGTACTCCCAGAGGTTAAGACAGAAACCCACAAGAGAGGTTTTTATAATCTCGTGAATGTTGTCTGGGAGACCTATCTTTATGGAAACGAAGCCATCCAGCAAAACGACAGCCTTAGACGGATAGTTTCAAAAGATAACCTCCAATTGGTCCTTGGAGTCTTACTAGATGAGACAGACTTAATTAAAAAGATAGAAGGAGATAGAATCTATTACATGGTTGATACCCAGAGTGAATTTTGGAAAAAATGCGTTCCCTTGTTCAAAGAAGCAGAGATAGCAAGATACATCAAATAGAGGGGCATTTGCCCCTCTATTTTTTTTGGATATAATAGAGTATTAACCATGATTTCAAAAAAAGATTTTATAAAAATTAACGACTATCTTTGGGAAATTCCAAAAAGTTTCAGGTCGGATATGAGAGTTCCGGCAAGGATTTATGCTTCAGAAAAATTGTTAGAAGAATGTTTTCGAGATGAATCAATAAAACAGCTTATAAATGTTGCTACCTTGCCCGGTATTGTGAAATACTCAATCGCAATGCCTGATATCCACGAAGGTTATGGTTTTCCAATCGGAGGAGTAGCGGCAACCAAATATCCAGATGGAGCAATTTCTCCTGGCGGAGTGGGTTTTGACATTAATTGCGGTGTCAGGTTACTTATTTCTAATCTAAACAATCAAGAAATAGCTTCTCAACTTGATAAATTGGCTGAGGAAATTCAAAAAGAAGTTCCCTCGGGTTTAGGTAAAGGAAGAGAAGTAAAACTTTCTACAGAGCAAATTAATAGGATTTTAGAAGGAGGCGCGAAGTACTTAGTTGAAAAAGGGTATGGCGAGAAAGAGGATGCAGAAAATTGTGAGTCCTATGGTAAGCTGGAATGGGCCGAGGCAAATTATGTTTCGGAAAAAGCAAAAAATAGAGGAAGAAATCAGGTAGGAACATTAGGTTCGGGGAACCACTTTCTTGAAATCCAAAAAGTAGATCAAATTTACAATGAGGAAATTGCAAAAGAGTTTGGTTTATTTCCCAATCAGGTAGTAATTATGATTCATACAGGTTCAAGAGGATTGGGACATCAAATTGCTACAGATTATTTACGAGAGATGGTTTTTGTAATGCAGAAATATGGAATAAGATTACCTGACAAAGAGTTAGCCTGCGTGCCTTTTAATACAAAAGAGGGGGAGAGATATTTTAATGCAATGTGTTGTGGGGCTAACTTTGCTTGGGCAAACAGACAGATGATTACATTTTATGTGAGAAAAGCATGGGAGAGAATTATCGGAAAAGAGAAGTTAACGCTTTTATATGATGTTGCTCACAATATCGCTAAAATTGAAGAACATGAGATCAATGGACAAAAGATGAAATTGATTGTTCACCGGAAAGGGGCCACAAGAGCTTTTCCTCCGGAGCACCCTGAACTTCCTGACAGATATAGAAAAACCGGACAACCGGTGATTATTCCAGGATCAATGGGAACAGCCTCTTATGTACTTGTGGGAGAAGAAAAATCAAAAGAGGCATGGTATACAGTTTGTCATGGGGCAGGTAGAACTATGTCTCGTGCCAAAGCAATTAAGACAATTTCTGGAAGAAATGTAGTGGAAACCTTAAGGCAGAAAGGAATCATTGTGAAGTGTTATTCTTTTAAGGGTGTAGCAGAAGAAGCACCACAGGCTTATAAAAACGTTGACGAAGTAGTAGATACTGTGCATAAAGCCGGATTGTCTCAGAGAGTAGCAAGACTTGTGCCTCTAGCAGTAATTAAGGGAGAGTAGGTTAACCAATTGACTGGTTGCTTAAATAGTTAAATAATCAAATAGCCAAAATAAAAATGCGAAGCGAAAATTTAAAATTAAAGATTGTTAAAAGGATTGATTTCTTGAGGGCTTATGAAAAGAAAGCTTCCAAAAAGCGTCAGAAAATATTTGAGGAGAAAGAAAGCCTGCAT
>JAGGTU010000036.1 GCA_021163545.1 bacterium
GTTCTTGCAATCTCACGAGTCAGTTCAATATGTGGGAGTTGATCTTTGCCAACCGGCACCAAATTTGCCCTAACACACAAAATATCTGCCGCTTGCGAGACAGGATAACTGATAAATCCAAGAGATGGTTTTTTAATTCCCGATGCTTTAATTTCTTCTTTAACCGTTGGATTTCTTTTTACCCTTTGAAAAGTAACAAGCATTGAAAAAATTACATATAGTTCTGCGATTTCTGGAATTTGAGATTGAACAAAAATTGTTGATTTATTTGGGTCAATTCCAACAGATAAATAATCTAAAACAATTTCTTTGATATTTTTTTTGATTTCACTCGATTTGTTTAGTTGATCAGTTAAAACCTGATAGTCGGCAATAATAAAATAGCACTCGTATTTATCTTGCAACTCAACCCGAGCCTTAAGAGAGCCAACATAATGCCCAAGATGCAGTGGTCCTGTTGGTCTGTCCCCGGTTAAGACAATTTTTTTGTTTTCTTTTTTCATTGATTTCTTTCCCCCACCCCACCTTATCCTCCCCCTCCCCAAAAAGGGGAGGGGGAGGATTATAGGAGGGGGGTGGGTTAAATTTATCTTTGGCTTTTAAATAGTTTAATTTTCTTTTCCACTGTTTCTTCTACTTTCAAAATTACTTCCGGCAAAATGTTGTAGGGTTTAATTGTATCTTCGTGCTTTTTTAAACTTTTTTCTAAACCCTCCCGCCATGCTTTTCGAAGCTCGGTATTTACATTAATCTTCACAACCCCATTTTTAATTGCTTCTTTGATGTCTTTTTTAGATGTTCCAGAACCGCCATGAAGCACTAAAAATATCGGGATTTCTCTTTTGATTTTTTTAAGATGTTCAATATTTAAACGAATCGATTTTTTATAAACCCCGTGTACATTTCCGATATTTATCGCTAAACTATCAATCTCTGTTTTTTTAACAAATTCTTTGGCTCTTTCAATGTCTTCAAGTAGAACGTCTTTTGGTAACCCTTTATGAATTTCCGAACTTCCTTGAATTGATTTTATTTCTCCTTCAACCAAACAACCTTTTTTGTGGGCATATTTTACTATTTTTTTTGTAATTTTTAAGTTTTCTTGAAAATTCAAACTTGACCCATCAAAATGAACGCAATCATAACCAAGATTAATTGCTTTTTTAATTAAATTAACATCTTTTCCGTGATCTAAATTGAGATAAATATAGGGAAATTTTTTGCGATATAAATTTCTTAATAATACGGCTTCTTCTAATCCAAAAAAATTAGCCTCTCCTTGACTTGTACCCAAAATTACCGGCGATTTTAATTTCTCTGCAACATTAACTATTGCTTTAAGTTGTTCTAAAGTTGAAAAATTAAATTGCCCTATCGCCCACTCTTCTTTTTTTGCTTTTTTGAAAAAATATTTAAGAGTTTTCATAAATTCCTTCCCTATCCCCTTTGTATCTCCCCCTCCCCAAAGGGGAGGGGGAGAATTTAGAGAGGGGGTGGGGTTAAATTTTTGCTTGAAAAATTTTTACTTTTGGAAACTTCTCTCCTTCTTTCAACAGACCTTCCTTTGCTCCCCATTCTTTCAAACAATAGCCAGAATTTGCGGTAGCAAGTTCAATTGCAAAGATTGGATCGTTTTTCCTTATCAGCCCTGCAACAAAACCAGATCCATAAGCATCACCAGCTCCAGTTCTATCTTGCACTTTTACTTTTATAATTCCTGCTTCAAAAATATTTTTTCCATCAGATACAACCGACCCTTTTTTGCCTTTTGTAATTATCAAATAACCTCCAATTTTTCCTTTCAATTTTTTAAGTAAGATCCTCTCATTTTTATACTCACCAAAAAGCAACCTCGCTTCAGAATCATTTACAATTAAAACATCCACCAATTTTAACCAATCTAATTTTTTGCCTTTCAGAAAATTAATTTGCTCTTTACTTGGATTTAGTGCAACCTTAATTTTATTCTTCCTTGCAAACTTTATTATCTTAAGTGTGTTTTTTGCAAATTGGTCAGACAATGGTGCCAGGTAATACCAAGAGGCTTTTAATTTTTCTAAATCAAACTTCTTTGGTAAAAATCCTGAAGCTTCTCGATAAACTAAAATCACTCGTCCCTTCTCTTTTTCGCTTAAAATTACAGAATGATTTGTTGTTTTATTTTGTAGAGCTTCAACAAAATCAGCCTTGATGCCAAACCTTTTTAAATCCATCAATACCAAAAAACCGGCGTAATCTTTGCCGACACATCCACAATAAGCAGTTTTGAACCCTTGAAGCGAAAAGGTTGCGGCAGTATTTGTGCCTCCGCCTCCTGTTCTAATTAAAATCTGATCAATTTCTATTTTCTCCCCAACTGGAAAACAAAGCCTCTTTTTGAAAAAACCTTTTGAGGTAATAAATATATCTTCACTTGCCGATCCAAAAGTTATAATATCAAATTTTTTCATTTCTTTTTGGCTAATTGTATGATGGTTTTAATAACAGCATCAGGGCTTAAAGATATTGCTTCAATTTTTTCTTTTTCCAAGAATTTTGCAAATTCAACAAAAGTAGAAGGGGCATCGCCACAGATTCCCACATATTTTTTCTTTTCTCTGCATTTTCTAATTACTTCTCTTATGAGTTTTTTTACTGCTTCGTTTCTTTCATCTCCGATATGAGCAATTTGGGCGTTATCTCTGTCCATCCCCAAGGTGAGTTGAGTTAAGTCATTTGAGCCAATTGACATTCCGTCAAAAATTTTCAAGAATTCGTCTGCTAAAATTACATTTGAAGGAATTTCACACATTACATAAACTTTTATGCCATCTTTACCTCTTTTTAATCCATTTTTTACCATTAAATCTAATACTTTTTTACCTTCCTCAGGAGTTCTACAGAAAGGAATCATCACTGAGATATTTTTTAAGCCAAAAACATCTCTTACTCTTTTTATTGCCTGACACTCCATTGAAAACGCTGGGGCAAAGCGAGGATCGTAATAACGCGAAGCCCCTCGCCAGCCAATCATCGGATTATCTTCTTCGGGTTCAAACAAATCTCCTCCAACAAGTTGGGCATATTCATTTGTTTTAAAATCAGAGAATCTAACAATCACTTCATTGGGCCAAAAAGCAGCAGCAATCTGTCCGATTCCTTCAGCCAACTCCTTTACAAAATATTCTTTTTTATCTTTATGTTCAACTGTTATTTCTTCTATTTTTTTTACAAGTTTTTGTATCTCTTTTTGACTAACTTTTCTTACTAAAGGCAATTTATCAATTCGTCCCTGTTTTAATTGCTTGTAATAATACAGAGCCAAAGGGTGAACTTTGATTTTTTGAGCAATGATAAATTCTTCTCTTGCTAAACCTACTCCTTCAACTGGCAAAAATGAGGTTTTAAAAGCAATCTCAGGGGCCCCAATATTTACAACAATCTTTGTTTTGGGTTTTGGGAGTTTTTCTAAATTGTAACGCTTAACCTTATAGGGAACCCTTCCCAAAAATACTCTTCCTTTTAGTCCTTGAGTGCAATCAACTGTTACATACTCTCCTGTTTTTAAAACTTTGGTAGCAAATTGAGTTCCTACAATACAAGGAATACCAAGTTCTCTTGAGACTATTGCCGCATGGCAAGTTTTAGAACCTTCATCAGTAACAATTGCTGAGGCGATTTTCATAACCGGCACCCAGTCGGGGTCTGTCATTCGAGTAACTAAGATTTCGCCTTTTTGAAATTCGCTCATCTTTTTTACGCTTTCAATTACTCTTACTTTTCCTTCGCCAATTTTATCTCCAATTGCGATTCCTCTTAAAATTGGCTCTTTTTTGGTTTTAATTTGATACTCTTCATAGATAGTGCCCTTTTTGTGAGCATGAACAGTTTCTGGTCGTGATTGTACTATAAAAAGCTGGCCTGTTTTTCCATCTTTTGCCCATTCAATGTCTTGGGGCATCCATTTTTTTGCAAGTTTTGAATAATGTTCTTCTATTAAACATCCCCATCTTGCAAGGGTTAAAATTTCCTGATCTGTTAGTGAGAATTTTAGTTGAAGTTCGGGCGAGACTGAAACTTCTTTTAGGCCACCTTTTTTGTTATAAACAAGTTTTTTTGTTTTTCTTCCAAGATTTTTGACAATAATTGCTTTATAGCCTTTTTTTAAAGCAGGTTTGAAAACAAAAAATTCATCAGGAGTAATTCTTCCTTTTACAATCATTTCCCCTACCCCCCAAATTGAATTAATTAAAACAACATTAGGAAAACCGGTTTCTGTGTCTAAAGTAAACATCACCCCAGAAGATGCTAAATCTGATCTTACCATTTTTTGAATGCCCACCGACAAAGCAATTTTTAGATGGTCAAACCCCTTTTCCTCCCGATAAGCAATTGCTCTATCTGTAAAAAGCGAAGCAATACATTTTTTTACTGCTTTTAGAAGTTCCTCTTCACCTTGAACATTTAAATAAGTCTCTTGCTGTCCTGCAAAGGAGGCAGTTGGCAAGTCTTCTGCTGTGGCAGA
>JAGGTU010000039.1 GCA_021163545.1 bacterium
CAATCTTTTTTGTCAACCTTCTTTTTTTAGATAATTTCAAAAGGTAATTCAAAAACTGCCATTGCAGTCTATGAACCTTGTTTTTTGGGTTTTTCCAAGAATAGAACTGAATTCTTTTTTCTATCTCCTCTTTTGAAGAAGCCCAGGTAGATGGAACAGGTTCAATTTCTTCTTCTGCTTTGAAATAGTTTAGGAGTTCTGATAGGAATATTTGCTTTGGTTTTTTGGCTTGTAAGATTTTAAAAAGTAATCTTTCAAGCCCGGGCCGGTGATGTCCAAAGGTTTCTCCATCCATGGCTGTTAGAAGATACACTTTTTCCTTTATTTCATCTCCAATGAGCTCCAAAAATTCTTTTTTTGTTCTTACAACAGCGCTCATAATACAATTTGAAATCCTTCTTTCCCTGAAAGCAGCTTTTAGGTTTGTATTTTTAATCAAAAAGAGTCTATCTTTGGGTGGCTCACTTTTACCTCCGTTGAAAGCTATTTCATCTAAAATGATCATTTTATAACCTAATTGTTCCACCACTTTTCCTACTTTTTGAGAAAAGGCCATCTCAGGTGGAAAAAAGCAATAAGGTTTATAAGCTTTCCCAAAATATCTTTTATTGGTTTCATGGTTTTTCCGAATCTGTCTTATGATTTCTTCTTTATTTAAAAAAGGTAAAAGAGGGTGGTATTTTGCGCTTTCTGTGAACTCTAATCTATTTGTTTGAGCTAATTTTTTGATGGCTTCAATAACATCCGAATAGCCATCCTTTATAAGCCTTTCTGTTAAGGCACCATTAATATTTAAATTCACTTTTATTCCCTTCAAATTTAAAAGACCTTTGAATAAAGGTCTGTAAGATTCGTTTACCACCCTTTTTAAAATTTCTTTTGACTGATCAAGCGGCTGGTATATGTGTAAGAAATTTACCCAATACATAGCCTATTTATTAAGCCCTCTTTTCCCTTAATAGTATATTAAAAAGCTCAAGATATTTTTTTGCCGATTTAAGCCAGGAAAAGTCTTCTTTCAAGGCTCTTGCAACCAACCTCATCCAAATGTTTTTTAAAGAGAAAATAGAATATGCTCTCACAATGGCGGTATAAAGAGCCAGCGGTTCATACTTTTCAAATACAAAACCTGTGCCGGTCTCCTGTTGGGGGTTGAAATCTTCCACTGTATCAGCCAACCCACCAGTTTTTCTTACAATTGGAATACATCCGTATCTCATTGCCTGCAGTTGTACTATACCGCAAGGTTCGAATTTAGAGGGTACAAGAAGCGCATCGGCCCCAGCAAAAATAAGGTGAGGGAGCGATTTTTCAAATGCAAAAGAAAAACCAATTCTTTGTGGGAATTTCTCCGATGCTTTTTGAATCATCTCCTTATACCTTGATTCACCATCACCCACAACAACCAACTGAATGTTTAAATTTTCAAAAAGAGGGTTGATAATTTCGCCCAAAAGATCAAAACCTTTCTGTTCTGTAAGACGGGAAACCATTCCTACTACAAAGACATCTTGTGTTTGCTCTAAATTCAAGCGTTTTTGCAGATGTATTTTATTTCTTTTTCTTTTTTGAAGCGTTCTTAAATTATAATGCACTGGAATATGGGGGGAAGTTTCTGGATTGTAATCTTTGTAACTGATGCCATTTAAGATACCAAAAAGCTTGTGTTGTTTTTCTTTCAGAATTCTATCTAACCCTTCACCATATTCTGGAGTTACAATTTCTTTTGCATAAGTAGGGGAGACAGTGACAATATAATCGCTATACATAATTCCTCTTAACATCCAGTTGAGTTTTGCGAGTCTTGGATTAAAAAAGTCCGGTATAGGTTCTCTGCCGGAATCTCTTTCGCTTTCGGGCATAAACCTGAAATCACACATCCCTTGGTAATGAAGATTGTGGATGGCAAAAATTAGACCAATTCGAGAAAAGGCAGAGTCTTTTTTGTATACAGTTTTTAAATAATTTGATATAAGACCAGTTTGCCAATCAGAAGCAACAATAATATCTGGTTTCCATTTAGATTGTCTTAAAAACTCAATTGTTCCTCTGCAAAGAAGAGCCCAGCGGACATGATCGTCTGAATAGCCATACACATTCGCCCTCTTTTCATAATATTCCATATTCTCAAGAAAATATGTACAAGGTGCTTTTTTGCCAAGGTATTTTTTAACATTACAAACCAAAAAAGGGTAAGGACCGGGCTGGTCTGTGGGTACTTTCAACCCCTCAAGCTCCATTAAAAGATTATATTTTTTGGGATCAATTGTGCCATAGCGTGGAATCATTACTCTCGCATCTACTCCCAAATCATTCAAAGCCAAAGGTAGAGAATACATTACATCACCCAATCCTCCTGCTTTTGCAAATGGAGCCGCTTCTGTTGCCACAAATAAAACCTTTAGCCTTTTTGAGGTTAAAAATTTTTTAAGATCAAAAAAAGAAGAAGAATTCATAAGATTGATTTTAAAAACGGATTCAATTATAATTATACCAGAAATTTACCCGTTTGAAAATATGAAGAGAGAAAAGGTTACCGCTATTGTTCCAGCTTTTAATGAAGAAAAAACAATTAAAGATGTGATAGAGGCTCTTTTAAAAACCTCTTTTGTAGACGAAGTAATCGTTGTGGACGATGGGTCAGTTGATAACACTTTTAAAATAGCCAGAGAGGCAGGTGCAAAAGTGATAAAACTAAAAGAAAATCAAGGGAAAGGAAAAGCTTTACAGATTGGGACAGAGCAAACTAATGCCTCTATTTTTCTTTTTTCAGACGCCGATCTTATTGGAATTAAGCCTTCTCATTTTCAAAAGCTAATTGAACCTGTTTTAGCAGGAAAGGCAGATATGTGTGTGGGTGCTGTAGATAGAAGAAATTTCAATAAATTTTTAGCCTGGTTTCTTCCAAAAGTTGAGTCTCCTTTTGCAGGCATGAGAGCCTTAAAAAGAGAGTTTTGGGAGAGCATTCCAAGGGAATATAAAAAAGGGTACTTTGTTGAAAGCGCTCTAACTTATTTTGCTAAAAAGAATAATTTAAAAATTCATTCTTTTATTCTAGATGGAGTTTCTCATTTGATTAAAGAGAAAAAACACGGTTTTTCTTTTGGGTTTAGGGCAAGAGCAAAAATGCTTCTCCAGATTGTAATTGTAAATATTCTTTTAAGGATTCATTAAATTTATGGACTCAATTATTGATGAAATAAAAAATCGCCTCGATATTGTTGAGGTGATTTCAAGTTATTTGAAGCTTGAGAAAGTGGGTTCAAACTACCGAGCCTTATGTCCTTTTCATTCCGAGAAAAAACCTTCCTTTTTTGTTTCACCATCCCGCCAAATCTGGCATTGTTTTGGCTGTGGAAAGGGAGGTGATGTATTTAAATTTATTATGGAAATTGAAGGGGTAGAATTTAAAGATGCCCTAAGAATTCTAGCAAAAAGGGCAGGAGTTGAATTGAAACCTCAAGATCCAAGAATTCTTACCAAGAAAAAAAGGCTCTATGATATTTGTGAATGGGCTTGCAAATTTTTTGAAAAACAATTGCATGAGAGTAAAAAAGGGAAAGAAGCAAAAGAATATTTAAAACAAAGAGGAATTTCTGAGGAATCAATAAGAGATTGGAGAATAGGTTGGGCTCCTGAGACCTGGCATGGGCTTTCTGAATTTTTGATAAAAAAAGGATTTAAAAAAGAAGAAATAGAAGAAGCGGGTCTTGCAATTAAAAATGAAAAAGGAAACATTTATGATCGTTTCAGAGGAAGAATCATTTTCCCAATTTTTGATATAAACTCTCAGGTAATTGGTTTTGGAGGAAGAGTTTTTGGAGAGAAAGAAGAGAAAACAGTAGCAAAATATATCAATACTCCAAACACTCCTTTATATGATAAAAGCAAGGTTCTATATGGGCTTGATAAGGCAAAAACGGAAATAAGGCAAAAAGATGCCTGCATTCTTGTGGAGGGATACACCGATGTTATTATGTCTCATCAGGCAGGGGTAAAAAATGTAGTTGCCGTTTCAGGCACGGCTCTTACTCCTTATCATTTAAAACTCTTAAAGCGATATTCTGATAATCTTTTAACTGCTTTTGATATGGATATTGCCGGAGATTCAGCCACAAAAAGAGGTATAGATTTGGCCCAAAAGGAAGGATTTAATATAAAAGTCATTTCCTTACCAGAGGGTTTGGACCCAGCTGATGTTATTTTGCATCATCCAGAGGACTGGAAGAGTTTGATTGAGAAGGCAAAATCAATTTTAGATTTTTATTTTGATAATGCCTTTTCTAAATTTGACTCAAAAACCCCTGAAGGGAAGAAGGAAATTGCAAAAATTTTAATTCCTGTGTTAAAGAGAATCCCAAACGAGATAGAAGTCTCACATTGGGTAGGGGAGTTGGCAAAGAGGTTGCAAGTAAAAGAAGAAGCTATATATCAAGAGATGGCAAAATATCAAAAAGAAAAGGAGGGTTTTGAGGTAGAAAAGGAGCAAGTCAAAGAAGAAAAAAAATCACGGGAGGCCAAATTAGAGGAAAGAATTCTTTGTTTGCTGGTAAGATTTCCGGAGCTTTTTAAAGAAATAAATTTAGAGTCTCTTGATTGGTTTTCAGAAAAACCAAAGGAAATTCTTAAAAAGATGAAAGAAGAAAAAGAAAATTTCAAAGGAGATGGACTAACACCCGAGACCAAAGAATACCTTGATTATATCTATCTTAAATCAGAGGTAGACGAAGATTTTCCAGAGGAAAAAAAGAATGCAGTAGAGGAACTTCAAACTTCTTTAAAGGAACTCCAGATACTTCATATCAAAAAACAGCTAAATAAATTATCAGACCAAATTAGATTGGCAGAAGAGGCAAAAAATCAAGAGAAGATTCAAAAATTAATGGAGGAGTTTAACAACCTTTCAAAAAAATTAATTGAGTTTAAATAAGATGAAAAAAAAGAAAAAAACAAAAAAGGGCAAGAAAACAACAAAAAAGGCTAAAAAGAAAAGGCTTACTGTGATGGCAAAGAGGATAAAACAAAGACAAACTTCTCAAAAAAAGAAGCAAAAAAGAAGTAAAAAAAGAGAAAAAGTTTTTCCTTTAGAAAAAGTTGAGGAGTTTATAAAACGCGGAAGAACTCGCGGCTTTGTCACAGATTTGGAACTAATTCATTTTTTTCCAGAATTTGACCAAGATTTAGAGGGGCTAGAGGAGCTTTTAAATAGGCTTGAGGCAGAAGGAATTATTTTGCGACGTGCCCAATCAGAATTTTTAAAAACAGAAGAAAAAAAGAAAGAAAAACCAAAAAGTTTAAAAGAGCTGGAGGCGCTTTTAAAAAGACCGGATTCTGTACAGATGTATCTAAAAGAAATTGGAAAAGTGCCGTTTTTGACCGCAAAAGAAGAAAAAGAGCTTGCAAAAAGAATTGAAAAAGGAGATGAGGCGGCAAAACAAAAACTCATCAGAGCAAATTTAAGACTAGTTGTTTCAATTGCAAAAAAATATGTCGGACGCTCACCAAATTTGACATTGCTGGATTTAATTCAAGAGGGCAATTTAGGGCTCTTTAGGGCAGCAGAAAAATTTGATTGGAGAAAAGGGTATAAATTTTCAACCTATGCAACTTGGTGGATAAGGCAAGCAGTTACAAGAGCCTTAGCCGACCAGGCAAGAACTATTAGAATCCCAGTTCATATGATTGAAACAATTACAAAATATGAAAAAGTTAGAAGAGACCTCTTAAAAGAATTAAGAAGAGAACCAACGCCTGAGGAAATCGCAAAAGAAATGGGTCTATCTGTAGCTAAGGTAAGACATATTGCAAAAATTGCTCAAAAAACCATTTCTTTAGAAACTCCGGTTGGAGACTCAGACGAGGAAAGCATATTGGCTGATTTTATAAAAGATGAAGAAGTAGCCTCTCCATCAAAAGAAGCCGCCAGAGCCCTTTTAAGAGAAAGAATAAGGGAAGTTTTACATGAACTTACCCCAAGAGAGCAGAAAATTCTCTCAATGAG
>JAGGTU010000046.1 GCA_021163545.1 bacterium
AGGTTAGGTTATTATAATAAGGTAGAAGAAAACAGCGCCAGGATAGCTCAGCGGCAGAGCAACCCCCTCGTAAGGGGTAGGTCGTGGGTTCAAATCCCACTCCTGGCTCTAGGAAAAAGAACCAAGAACCAAATCCCAAGAACCAAATAATAATCAAATTCCAAATTCCAAGAACCAAATAAAATTGGAACCAAAATGGCTGAACTATCAAAAATTGAAGAGATCAAAAAGAAGGTCCAAACATTAATGGACTGTCTTTGACTTTGAAAAGAAAAAGGAAGAGTATCAGGGATTGCAAAAAGAGCTTGAGAAAAAAGAAGTTTGGCAGGACTTTGAAAAACAAAAAGAGATTCTAAAAAAGATAGATGATTTAAAAGAGCTGGTTCAAAAATGGGAGAACATTGAAAAGGAGATAAAAGACTTGGAAGAATTTTACGAGATTGCCAAAGAAGATCCAAGTTATGACAAAGAGATTTCAAAAAGGATAGAAAGTTTAGAAGAGAAACTTAAAGAAGAAGAGATTAAGATATTTCTTTCTTCTCCATATGATAAACTTGATGCAATTTTAGAAATTAGGGCAGGAGCCGGAGGAAAAGATGCACAAGATTGGGCAACACTGTTGTCCCGAATGTATCAAAGATTCTGCGAAAAGAAAGGCTTTAGGGTAAAAATTTTGAATCAGAGTTTTGGTGAACCTGGTCCTGAAGGGAGAATTGGTACAAAAGAGATAAGTATGTTAGTGAAAGGAAGGTATGCTTATGGGATTTTGAAAGGTGAAAAAGGCGCTCATCGATTGGTACGTATTTCTCCTTTTTCAGCCCAAAAATTAAGACATACCTCATTTGCCTCAGTTGATGTTATTCCTGTTTTACCAAGAGAGGAAAGAAAGATTGAAATTAAACCTGAGGATTTGAAAATTGAAACTTTTAGAGCTTCTGGGCCGGGTGGGCAGTATGTAAATAGGAGAGAGACAGCAGTCAGGATTACTCACATACCAACTTCAATTGTAGTAACCTGTCAAAGTGAAAGATCTCAGGCGCAAAACAAAGAATTGGCAATGCAGATGCTTCTTTCCAAACTGGCTGAGAGACAGAAAGAAGAGGAGAGAAAAAAGATAGAGAAAATAAAAGGAGAAAAAGTAGCTCCTTCATGGGGTAACCAGATAAGGAGTTATGTATTTCATCCTTACAAATTGGTTAAAGATCATCGTACAGGAGTGGAAGAGAGGCAAGTTGAAGAGGTATTAGACGGAGAGTTAGATAAATTTGTTGAAGCAGAAATAAAAAGCCAATTAAAAATTAAAAATTAAAAATTGGTTCTCTGAATGCCCGTTCAACCTCCGCGATGCATTTTCAAAACAAATCTTAAGTTGTCTAATAAATTTTATGATTAAGTTTGAAAATATCACCAAAATCTACCCGCCAAATATTGTAGCTTTAGAAGATGTGAATTTTGAGGTCCAAAAAGGAGAGTTTGTCTTAATTGTTGGACGTTCTGGAGCAGGGAAGACAACGCTTATTAAGTTGTTGTTAAGAGAAGAAGAACCAACCAAAGGCAAAATCTTTTTTGAAGGCGAGGATGTTTTTTCAATTCCCAAAAAACGACTTCCATCTTACAGACAAAAGATAGGGGTTATTTTTCAAGATTACAAACTTCTTACCACAAAAAATGTTTATGAAAATGTAGCCTATGCGATGGAAGTAATGGGAGCTCAAGAGGCAGAAATTAAAAGAGATGTTCCAAAGGTTTTAGAATTAGTGGGGCTGGAAGATAAAGCCTACAATTTCCCGGCAGAGTTGTCAGGGGGTGAAAAGCAAAGGACTGCAATTGCAAGAGCTTTAATTGTAAGACCGGAAGTGCTAGTGGCAGACGAGCCAACAGGCAATTTAGATCCATATCATACAAAAGATATTATTGAACTTTTGCAAAAAATAAATAGTTTTGGTACAACTATTATTTTAGCAACCCATGATAGAGCTATCGTTAATAGTTTAGAAAAAAGGGTAATCACTTTAGAGAAGGGAAAAATAATTAGAGACGAAGAAAAGGGAGAATTATTATTCTAAAAAATATGTTTACCCCTTTAAAAAGAATTATAAGTTATGGATTCAAAAACTTCAGAAGGCAACCTACTTTGAATATTGCCACAATTTTTATATTAGTCATTTCTCTTTCATTGTTTTC
The DNA here is from genome assembly GCA_021163545.1 of bacterium. GTDB lineage: Bacteria > Patescibacteriota > Minisyncoccia > Minisyncoccales > PEYH01 > JAGGTU01. The sequence continues at coordinate 2,185 of JAGGTU010000046.1, forward strand.
CTCGCTTTTGCTTTTCAGGAGTGGAATTAAATATGTTGTTGCAGAAATCCAGAAAAAAATAGATGTGAGTGTTTATTTTAAAAAGGATGCACCGCAGGATCTAGTAGAGGAGATCAAAAAAGGACTGATAGGATTGGAGGAAGTGGAAGAGGTAGAATATGTGTCAGAAGAAGAAGCTTTAGAAAAATTTAGAGAAAGACATAAAGATGACCCACTTATTTTGGAGTCACTGGAGGTAATAGGGGAGAATCCGTTTTACCCCTCTTTTAATATTAAGGCTCGCTCTGCCGGTCAATACGCCGCTATTTTAACATTTTTAGAAAGAGACAAATTTAAAGACGCGGTTTTGAAAGTAGATTATGCAAAGAAACAACCTTTAATTGAGAAAATCTTTAAAATTACCTCTAGTTTAAATTTAGGAGGGCTTCTTTTAACAATATTTTTGGGGTTAATTGCGGTTCTTGTTACCTTTAATACCGTAAGAATTGCTATTAAAGACGCAAGTCAAGAAATTGCAATTATGAAATTAGTGGGGGCTTCCAATTGGTATGTTAGAGGTCCTTTTATTGTACAGGGTATAATCTGCGGGGTCTTAGCGAGCATAATTACATTTTTTCTATTTTTTCTGTTAAGCTATTTCTCAGCCCCAAAAATTGTAGCTTTAACTGGCGGATTTAATATCTTTGCTTGGTTTGGCTCTCACGCATTTTCTCTTTTTGTTTTTCAACTTGGGTTAGGGATAGGGCTGAGCGTATTATCCGGCTTGATCGCAATAAGAAAATATCTTAATGTATAAA
>JAGGTU010000030.1 GCA_021163545.1 bacterium
AAAAAATTAAAAAGTTAATAAAAAAATGTTTGAAAAACTAAGACAATTTAAAGAATTAAAACGAATTCAAGAGAAAATAAAAAAAGAAAAAATAGAAGTAGAAAGGCAGGGCACAAAAGTAGTATTGGGTGGAAATTTAGAGGTGATAGAAATTAAACTAAACCCCGAGCTTGACAAGACAACACAAGAGAAAGTTTTAAAAGAATGCCTCAATGAAGCGATTTCGCAAATTCAACAAAAAACGGTTGGAGAGATTTTCAAAATGATTTCTTAAATTGTCCAAAAATGAGCAAAATTTATGTAATAAATTCACAAGGCAAAAAAGAACCTTTTTCCTTTAAAAAGGTTTATAGAAGTGCAAGACGGGCAGGAGCTTCAAAAGAATTAGCTTTTAGAATTGCAAGAGAGATAGAAAAAGAAGCACATCCGGGCATTAAAACAAGAAAAATTTTTAAAAGGGTTCTACAGTTGTTAAATCAAGAAGATAAACCCACTGGTATCAGATTTAATTTAAAAGAAGCAATAAGAAAACTTGGACCTACTGGATTTCCTTTTGAGAAATACATTGGTGAAATTTTTAAAGCAGAGGGATATAATGTTTCGTTTAATCTTCATCTATCAGGCAAATGTGCTGTGTTACATGAGATTGATTTTATCGCCTCAAACCAAAATAAGGTATACATAGGAGAATGTAAATTTCATAAAAATCCTGGCGAGAGAGTAGATTTAAAAGTAGCTTTAATGAACTATGCCAGATTTTTAGATTTAAAAGAAGGAAAATATTGCCAGCAATTTTCTGGCTTTCAATTTTCTCCTCTAATCGTTACTAATGCTAAATTTACCAATCAAGTTATTAAATATTCTCAATGCGTTGGACAGGAGCTTTTGGGTTGGAAGTATCCAAGAGGAAGAGGACTGGAGAAAATTATCGAAGATCATAAATTGTATCCTATAACGATTTTACCTTCTTTTAGAAAAAGCTTCGTTGAGGTTTTTTCTTCTAAAAAGATAATGCTTGTAAAGGATTTGTTAAATTATTCACCCAAAGAACTTGCAAAGATAACTCATCTACCTTCACAATTTTTATTCACTTTGTTAAAGGAATCAGAAAGTTTACTCAGGTAATTAGACACTTTAAATAAAAAAGGAGTGACTGCACCTACAGCCACCCCTTGATCTTTTCTAGCGCCCCCTCCGTTCAAAGAGGACTTGGAGGATTGCGTACAAAAATAGATGGAGCGGTCCCCGCGTCCACCACTGCTTTGACTCAGGATAGAAGCCAATATACCTGATTTTCTCTTTCCTAACTTTGAACCCGGCTTTTCTCAGAAGTTTTTGGCATTTAGTTAGATGCAAAAAAGGATGAGCGACAGGCACCACTTCCATGACGCCTTGGTCGTGTAAAAATATAGCAGCCTGAAAGGCAACCTCATCTGAATCTAAATAGGATCCTTTTTGGCGATGTTCTGTGATAACAAGATCCGGTCCTATCTCCAACTCCTTCAAGCCTTCGGCAACCTCCCATTGGGACACAATAACAACCTCTTTGTTTTCTTCTCTAAGCTTTCTTGCGATTCGATCCACTTCACAGGCTAGTCGACGGTTACAGGGATTTGGCTCCTTTTCTCCCAGTGCAAACGAAAAAGCAACAATCCCCGCTTTTTCTTTCAATTGAATTCACCTCCTTACAAAGGGCTATAAGTATAATCATCATACAATAATTTTTTCTAAAAGTCAAATTGAAAATTTTCAAGAGATAAATAAAATATTAATAAAAAGACCAGACATCATTAAAAAAATTGAAAATCTATGGATGTAGAAAGATTTATTCAATCAATCACAAAAGAGGCAGGGAAGAAGCTTTTGCAATATTTTAAGAAAGAAAATCAATTAATTAGGATTAGAGGTACTTCTAAGGAAATAGTTACAAAATATGACCAGCTTACCGATAGATTTTTGGTGCAAAAAATTAAAAGAGAGTTCCCTGAGCATAGTATTTTAAGTGAAGAGGGAGGTTTTATTAGAAGGAAAAAAGAATTCTTGTGGATTGTTGATCCTTTAGATGGCTCAGGTAATTTTGCAAACAAAAACCCTCTTTTTTCTGTTTGTGTTTGTTTATGTTTAAAAAATGAACCGTTTTTATCAGCAATTTATGCTCCGGCAATTAATGAGTTTTATTATGCAAAAAAGTCAAATGGAGCTTATTTAAATGGCAAGAAGATTAAAGTATCCAAAATAAATAAATTAAAAGAAAGCTACATTGTTTATTGTGAGGGCAACGAGAAAAACAAAAAACGAATTGCAAAGATATTTTTTGAAATATATCCAAAAGTAACCGATCTCCGGAAAATTGGATCCGCAGGAATAGAATCAGCATGGGTGGCTGCAGGAAGAGTAGAGGGATATTATACTACAAAAATTGATCCATGGGATGTAGCTGCAGGAGTTTTGTTGGTAAAAGAGGCAGGAGGAGAAGTTTCGGATTTTCAAGGAAAACCTTGGAAGCTCAAAAAATCGGATTTAATTTTTACAAATAAGAAAATCCACACAAAACTAGTTAATTATCTTAAAAAATTGTAGCCTTCTATACCCTTTTTTTATCAAACAAAACTAGATATAATATAAAATCGGAATTAAAACAAAGTATATGAGAGAAATTTCCATTTTAATTGGAGGGGAAGCCGGAGATGGAACCAAACTTACTGGTAAATTAATTGGCAAGATTTTAAATCGGATGGGCTACTCTGTTTTTATTTATGATGATTATCAATCCTTAATCAGGGGCGGTCATAATTTTTCAATAATTAGAGCAAAGGATAAAAATGTAAAAATTCATCAAAACGATATTGATATACTGATTGCTCTAAATCAAGAGACAATAGATTTTCATAAAAAACATTTAAAAAAAGGCGGGATTATCATCTATGACTCGAGCAATATAGAAAGCCAAAAAGGCATAGGTATCAAAATGTTAGAAAAGGTTCAGAAGTTAGGGTTTCCAAAAGTTTTAAGAAATGCAATTGCTCTAGGGGCTCTTTGTAAAATTTTAGGAATTGATTTTAAAATCCTTGAGAAGGTTATAAAAGAAAATTTAGAAACTTATCAAAAAGAGAACATAAAACTTGCAAAGTTTGGGTTTGAGGAACCAGAGAAAAAATTTGAATTAAACAAACTTTCAGCAAAACCAAAAATCCTTTTAACCGGCAATGAGGCAATAGCATTAGGTGCCACAAAAGCGGGGCTTGAGATGTATATTGCCTATCCAATGACTCCTGCAACTAGCATTTTACATTTTTTAGCAAAGTATAAAGATGAATTTGGCATTCAGGTTGTCCAACCTGAAAATGAAATTGCTGGAATCTTAATGGTAGAGGGGGTAGTTTATGCGGGTAAAAGAGCAATGATTGGAACCTCAGGCGGAGGGTTTGCTTTAATGACAGAAGCTTTAAGTTTGGCAGGAATGGCAGAGCTACCAATTTTGATTGTATTGTCTCAAAGAGCAGCTCCCTCAACCGGAGTTCCTACCTATACAATGCAGGGAGATCTTTTGTTTGCAATAAACGCAGGACATGGAGAATTTCAAAGAATAGTTGTTGCCCCCGGAGAGGCAGAACAAGCCTTTTATTTAGCAGGAGAACTTTTAAATCTCGTTTGGAAATTTCAGGTACCCGGGATTTTAGTTTCTGACAAACATTTATCTGAAAGCACATTTTCTGTTTCTTTAAATGTGGAAAAAATCAATAAAACATCGCCCAAACTTTTTAAAGGGAAAAAAGGATACAAAAGATATCTTCTTACAAAAGATGGAATTTCTCCCCTAGCATTTCCAGGACAAAAAAATGTGATTACAAAAGCTACTAGTTACGAGCATGATGAATATGGACTTACTACAGAAAAGCCAGACGAAATTGTAAGGATGATAGATAAAAGAAAGAGAAAGAAAGATGCGATCATAAAAGAAATGAAAAAGAGAGAAACAGTGAAAATAGGAGGAAAAAAGAATAGCGAAAAAGTTTTAATTACCTGGGGTTCAAATATTGGGGCAGTTGAGGAGGTAGCAAATAATTTAGGGTATAAAGTAATTCAACCTTTATACCTTGAGCCATTTCCAATCTGGGCTATTGAAAAAGAACTCAAGGGAACCAAGACAATCATTGATATTGAAACAAATTCAGAAGGTCAGCTTGCAACAATTTTGAAATGTCATGGGATAAACGTAGATAAAACCATTTTAAAATATGATGCAAGACCCTTTACCCCAAAAGAATTAGAAAAAGAATTATGAAAGAGAAAATTGAGTTAAAAGATTTAAATACTTATGCTCAAAAAACCTGGTGTCCAGGCTGTGGTAATTTTTCAATTGAAATAGCCACAAAACTTGCTATTTTGGAACTTATAAATGAAGGATTTGCCAAAAAAGAAGAATTTGTGCTTTTAAGCGGAATTGGCTGTCATGCAAAAATTGTTGATTACATTAATTTAAATAGTTTTTATTCAATTCATGGAAGAGTTATTCCTCCGGCTACAGGTATTAAACTGGCAAATCCAAAACTTAAAATAATCGGTTTTGAAGGAGACGGTGATGCTTATAACGAAGGAATTTCTCATCTAATTTGGGCAGCAAAAAGGAACACAGATATAACTTTAATTGTTCATGACAACCGAGTTTTTGCTCTAACAACAGGTCAATATACCGCAACTTCACCCAAAGGATTTAAAGGGGGGTCAACCCCAAAAGGAACCTTTGAGGAACCTTTTAATCCAATAGAGTTAATGTTGGCCTCCGGCGCCACTTTTGTTGCCAGAGGCTATGCAGCAAGACAGGGTCATTTGAAAGAGTTAATTAAAAGAGCAATTTGCCATAGAGGTTTTTCATTTATTGATGTCCTGCAGCCTTGTGTTTCTTTCTTTAATACATATGAATTTTACAATCAGAGAGTATATGAGTTAGAAGAAAAAAATCATGATGTTCGAGATTTTGAGAGAGCTTTAAAACTTGCAAGAAAATGGGATTACTCATCATGTGATACAAAAATTCCAATAGGAGTATTTTATCAGACTCAAAAGCCAACATTCGAAGAATTATATCAGCAAAAAAGCATCTCTGAGAAAGAAAAAATACAGAATCTTAAAAAGATTTTAGAAAAACTGAGATGATCAAATTTTTAGGTTGCAAGATAGATGTCTCAAAAAAGGTTTTTTTGCCTCGTCCAGAAACAGAGTATTGGACAAAAATTGCTATAAAGGATATTGCAAATTTTGAATCGAAGACCTCCCATTCCTTAAAGAAACCAAATTACAACATTAAAGTTTTAGACATTTTTGCAGGTACAGGGTGCATAGGAATTGCTGTTTTAAAGCATACCAAAAACACATTTGTTGATTTTGTGGATATTGACGAAGAATCTTTAGACCAAATTTTGATTAATCTAAGCCTCAATAAAATTTCTCCAAAAAGATACAGGATTATAAAATCCAACGTTTTTGCTAATTTGGGTGGAAAGAGGTATCATTTTATCTTAGCTAACCCTCCTTATGTTGCCTTAGAAAGGAAAAATGAGGTAGACAAGGAAGTTCTACAAAAAGAACCCCACAATGCTTTATTTGCCGGCAAAAAAGGATTATCTTTTATTAAAAAGTTTTTGAAAGAGGCAAAAGATCATCTAAAACCTTATGGAAAAATTTATATGGAGTTTGATCCAAGACAAATTGGTGAGCTCAGAAAAATTTTGATAAAAAAAGGGTACCAGTTTGAATTTAGAAAGGATCAATTTAAAAAATGGAGATATTTGGTGGCTTGGGTGTAGCAATATTAATAATATGTTGGAGATACCCCAAACAGAGCTGCGCCTTCTTCGGCTCGCTGCGCTGAGCGGGGCTCGGAAAGCAATTGTGAAAAATCGCTCAGAAAGTAATTTTTAGGAGCCGTTCGCTCACCCAGCGCGTTCGCTCACTTACCTCAGCCTTCGCTCTCTCGCTTCGCCCCGCTAAGTGAGGCTTCGCTCGAACCATGCCCGCTCAGGCCTCGGAGGCTCCATAAAAATTACTTTCTTCGCTTTCTCTTTCAGCACTTGCCTCGCTTTCTGTAAAAGCCTACCTGCTGGCATGCTCCATAAAAATTGCTTTCCTCGCTTTCTTTTTATATAAAGAGCAGAACATATGAGATTAAGAAAAACTTTTTTGGGAAATAAAAATTCAGATAAATGTATTGTAGTTTTTCATGGTTGGGGAGGAAATTCTTTGTATTTAAAAATTCCTCTTTTGCCTCTTTTTAAATATTATAGTTTTCTTTTTTATGATTACTCCCCAGATATTCTCAATCCAGACCCTTTTTCGGTATTGGAGAACTTCCGCAAAGTAAAAGAAGACTTTTTGAATGAAGCCAACAAATTATCCAAAAAACAGCTTATTCTCTTTGGTACTAGCTTGGGGGCTTTTCTTTCTACATATCTTGCTAATACACCTTTTAAAGATAACCCCAAAAAGCTTATTTTAAATACCATCGGCTCAAGTATTGCTGAAACTTTTTGGCATGGTGCTGCTACAAAGAAACTCAAAGAAGAAGCCAGAAAAAAAGGTTTTACTTTAGAGGATTTTAAAAAAGTGTGGCACGAGATCGAGCCAAAAAATAATATTCCTCAAAGAGAAGATCTAAAATATTTAATTTTTATTTCAAAAAAAGAGAAGGTTGTCCCTTTCTATCTTTGTGAAGAATTTTTAAAACTTCTTGAAGACAAAGAAGCAGAAGTTTATTTTAATAAATATTTAGGTCACATTTCTGCCAGTGTTTTTAATACATTTCGAATAAAAAAAATAAAAAGGTTTTTGGAGGAATAAAAAAGGCCTCCCTCTATTTTGCCTTGCAAAATAGAGGGAGGCCGTACGCTCAGAATTCTCCAAAGAGGTTAATCCCAAAACCTACATCGCAAGGGGCAAAGTATACCTTGGGAACAAGAGTCATGTTTGCAAATTTCAAGAGGGTTCCGAAATAGAGATGAGTGAGTTTGTTGGAATTGATTCTTTCTATGTCTAATCCAAACATACAGGAAGCGTTTGCACAACCAAAGCTTATATCCATACGTTCATAGCATATTTCGGGGAGGAAGACATTCTTAAGCCAAAGATTGATCTGGATGTCTGTTTGTAAAGCAGCGACCAGATCAACATCCCAGATAGAGCAAGGGCAACAGCAACAAGTTAAAGGACCAAAGGCTGCCTTTCCAAATATCTCAAGGTTCGGTGTTGAAACATCAGCCCAGGTAATTGCCACGGGGAAAGCGTTGAGAACCCCCAAAGCCCCTGCGACATCAAAACTCTCAGTGTTTGCTATACATCCGACACCACCGTTTAAAACAGCGATCTCGTCAATCATATATGTTTCAAGGTATAGAGCCATGCTAGGATAGCAAGTTTCAGGTAGGGGAATTCCTGCAAGTGTACCAAGGAAGGCATGATTTCTAAGACTCTTCGTGGTAGCAAAGAAGGAAGCCCCAAATCCGAGTGTACCGGATAAGGTCAAGATAAGCGCGAATACTAGCACGCGTTTCATTTCATTTCACCTCCTTTCTCCCATATTTAGAAGTCAAGGTACCTATTTAAGAATACTATGGATTAAAAGTCCTGTCAAGCGCTTGACAGAGATTTTTGATTGTTTTAATTTAAAAAAGCGCCAAAAAATAACATAGGAGGTGATCTTCGATGCGGCGCTTAGTTCTTCTGAGTATAGTAGGTCTGCTAGTATTTGGGGCGACAGCTTTCGCGATAGATCCCGCCTATTTACAGAAAACACCCTGCACGCATTTTGTTGGAAATGTTAAAGTTGACTACCTCGCTGGCACACTACAGTTCAAAGTGTATCATTGGAGCTATCTCTATGTGTTTGGATACAACCCCTGTCTTGGCGCTTGGGAAGCTGTTCGTCCTCGGGTTTCAAGTGAGGTGAGAAATTATCCACCAGGTTGTCATACTCTTGTGGTTGGGAATGGCAAGATTCGAGAGTTTACCTCACTTGTGTTTATTGCTACAGAATACCCCTGTCTTGTATATCCTGATCCTCCAATCCAAAGATCTCCTTTTGCTAATGAAGTTTCTATGCGAGCTTATTGCGGCAGGGTAGATGTGGTTAAGGTTGCGCTTTGTCCGCCCCAACCATGCTGTATATATTGTCGCCCTGTGAGTGTAACATACACGCCTTGCTGTCCTGTGCCTTGCAATCCTTGCACATTCTTAATGTTCTTGCTCCTTCTGGCAATCGGCAACTGACCAAAGGAAAGTGCCTCGCGTAAAACGCGAGGCACTTTTTTAATTGCTACTCTGTATTAAGGCGTTGTAATAACATTGCCATGGCAATGTTATTACAACACTTGACAGAAAAATTATTTCGTTGTAAACTTTT
>JAGGTU010000029.1 GCA_021163545.1 bacterium
GTTGGTTCTTGCCAGGCAAAGACAAAAAATGCTGCAAAAAAGATAAAAATGCATATAAAAGAGATAACTGTGATGTATCTTTCTTTGGTCATAAGTTTAATTAATTTATGTTATTTTATTTTAACTTGAAAAGGAAAGAAAACCAAGATAAGTTTTCCACAGATCCATCCCACCACTCAGTAACTTGGTAACTCGATAACCCAATAACTTAATCACTCAGTAACTCAATCACTTAATCACTCAATCACTTGATAACTTAATAACTTCCCTCCCTACTCCCCTAAAACTTCTTCTGTGAATCTTACAAGCCCCATATTTTGTAATGAGTCTCTTGTGTTCCTTTGTGGGATAACCTTTGTGTTTTTTGAAATTATATTCAGGGTAAATCTTATCATATTTTTCCATCAGTCTATCTCTTATAACCTTTGCAAAAATTGAAGCCAAAATACATTCTGGAATTTTTTGATCAGCTTTTATAATCGGCTCCTCACAAAACCCACTCTCAATTTTGAGATTTCCATCAATAATTAAGAGCGTTTTCTTTTTTGGCAATTTTTTTCCAATCTTTTTCTCCAAATTAAAAATGGCTCTTTTTGCAGCAAGTTTTGTCGCCTCCCAGATATTAATTCTGTCAATTACCCTTGCTGACACCATTCCCCTCCCCCACAAAATTTTTGGGTGATTTTTCAAAGCCTCAAAAATTTCCTCTCTTCTTTTTAGTGAGAGTTTTTTTGAATCTTTAATTTCTAAGTTTTGAATTTTGAATTTGGGATTTGGGATTTGTTTGGAATTTAGTACTTGGGATTTAGAATTTTTTATTATTATTGCTACTGCCACAACTGGTCCTGCCAAAGGCCCTCTTCCTGCTTCGTCTATCCCAATTACATATTTAAATTTCTTCTTTCTTTTTTTCATCTCAATTTTAGGATATCATAAACTAATCTGTTTTTGTATTTTTCTCGATATCGCACAGATAAACAAAAATGTGGGCTGAAAATAAGGGTTTAAATTTTTTATTTTTAGACTATAATAAAATAACATGCCTCAACCCCTCCAAAGATGGTTTGTAGAAGATATCCTCGCTGAAATCAGAAAGGCAGAACGAGAAAAAAGAACAGCTAATTTATCATATAAGCTTTTGCCAGAGTTTTCTTTTTTTGAGAAAGAAATCAATACTTCTTTAAATTTTGAAGGTTCAACAATCCAAGGTGCTGTTTATTTTCATAATTGTAAAATCAAAGGAGATTTAATCTTCAATAATGTTTTGATATATACCACCCTATATTTGGATAAAAATGAAATTGAGGGTAGTCTACATGGAGAAAATATTAAGATAAGAGAAGTACTAAATTTTATTGAAAGTCATTTTAAAAAAGACCTTAATCTTAAAAATGCACAAATAAAAGGATTTTTAGGTTTAAACAAAATTCAAGTAAATGGAAATTTGATACTGGACGGTGCTATTGTTAAGAATCTAAAATCTAGAACAGGTACTATAAAAGGAGATATGTATTTACAAAATGCCAAAATCCAAGGCGATGTTTTAATGAGAGGAGCATTTTTTGAGGGACTTGGTGATTTCAAGGAGACTTTAATTATGGGAAATCTAGATCTTTCAGGAGCTATGTTCCAGGAAATATTGGATCTAAGTGGAACGGTAATAGAAGGAGAAACTCTTACAAAAGATTTTAGATGTCAAAATTTAATTGCTAAACTTGAATAATCTCAGAAATTATGAAATTCACCCACTTGCATGTACACACTCAATATTCTTTATTAGATGGTCTTCCAAAAATTGATGAGCTTTTGGATTATGCAAAAAGCCTGCAAATGGACAGTCTGGCTATAACTGACCATGGGGTTCTATATGGAGCAGTTGAATTTTTCAAAAAAGCGAAAGCTAAAGGAATTAAGCCAATTATCGGTTGTGAGGTATATCTTGCCTATGAGAGTATGTATCAAAAAAGGCCGCATATAGATGACAAGAAGTATCATCTGGTTCTTTTGGCGAAAAATGAAACCGGTTACCGCAATCTTGTAAAATTAATCACAAAGGCCCATTTGGAAGGTTTTTATTATAAGCCGAGAATTGATGAAAAGCTTTTGTTTGAAAACTGCGAAGGTTTAATCGCTCTATCAGCATGCCTTCAGGGAAAAATTCCCAAGTTTATTATTGCAAATAAATTTGATGAGGCTCAGAAATTGGCTCAAAAATATGAATATTACTTTGGGAAGGGTAATTTTTATTTAGAATTGCAGGACCATCCAAACATTCCCGAGCAGAAAAAGGTTAATAAAGCTCTCATTGAGATTGCCCGGAAATACAAAATCCCTCTTGTAGCCACAAACGACTCACATTATCTAAAACCAGAAGATGCAAAAGCGCAGGATATTCTAATGCTTATAAACACAGGGGCAAAACCTGATGACCCAGAAAGGCTAACGATGCTTCAGGATGATTTTTCCCTAAGAAGCCCCGAGCAAATGATAGAGGCTTTCAAAGATGTACCCGAGGCTATTGAAAATACTCAAAGAATTGTTGAGGAATGTAATTTTGAATTTAATCTTCAAAAAACAAGACTGCCCCATTTTCCTTTACCAGAGGATACAACACCTGATGATTATCTAAGAGAATTATGTATCGTCGGTCTTAAAAAAAGAGGATTGAAACTCAAGGGAGAAATAAAACAGCGACTAGAATATGAGCTAGAAACTATTAAGAAAACTGGTTTTGCTTCTTATTTTTTAATTGTTCAGGATGTAGTCAATTGGGCCAAAGAAAATGGAATTATCACAGGCCCGGGTAGAGGATCTGTAGGAGGTTCTCTTGTTGCCTACCTTACCGGAATTACAAACATCAATCCCTTAAAATATAATTTACTTTTTGAGAGGTTTTTAAATCCTGAAAGAATTTCAATGCCAGATATCGATCTTGACTTCACTGACACAAGAAGAGATGAAGTTATTGATTATGTGGCTCGAAAATATGGAAGAGACCATGTTGCTCAAATTATAACTTTTGGAACAATGGCTGCCCGAGCAGTTGTAAGAGATGTTGGAAGAGTGCTGGGTTATCCCTACAGTTTCTGTGACAGAATTGCAAAACTCATTCCTTTTGGTTTCACCTTAGATGAAGCACTAAATAAAATAGATGAATTGAGACAAATGTACATTGGCGACGAGAAGGTTCAAAAGTTAATTGATTTTTCAAAAAAATTAGAAGGTGTGGCGCGGCATGCATCGACTCATGCTTGCGGTGTTGTTATCTCGCCTGAACCATTAACAAACATTGTTCCTTTACAGCATCCAACTCAAGATGACAAAACAATTGTAACACAATATGAGATGCATTCTATAGAAGATTTGGGGCTTTTGAAAATGGACTTTTTAGGACTAAAAAACCTTACCATTATTGAAAACACTGTTAGGCTTATTGAAAAAACCCAAGGAAAAACTATAGATATCCATAGAATTCCTTACGATGATAAAAAAACTTACAAACTTCTACAGGAGGGCAAAACTACCTGTGTTTTTCAATTGGAAAGTTCGGGAATGAAAAGATGGCTTCGTCAATTAAAACCCTCTCAGTTTGAAGATGTGGTTACAATTTTAGCTTTATATCGACCGGGACCTATGCAATTTATTCCAGAATATGTAGAAAGAAAAAGAGGGAAAAGGAAAATAGAATATTTACATCCGAAACTGAAAAACATTTTAAAACCGACTTATGGGTTTCCGGTGTTTCAAGAGCAAATAATGCAAATTGCCCAAGAAATTGCGGGTTTTTCTTTATCGGAAGCAGATATTTTAAGAAAAGCAATTGGTAAAAAAATCGCCTCACTTTTGAAAAAGCAAAAAGAAAAATTTATCAATGGGGCTGTCAATCAAGGCATTCAAAGAGAAATTGCTGAAAGAATCTGGAGTTGGTTTTTACCTTTTGCAAGATATGGCTTTAACAAAAGTCACAGTTGTGGTTATGCAACTATTGCATATCAAACTGCTTACTTAAAGGCTCATTTTCCTGTTGAGTTTATGGCATCAGTTTTGGCATGCGAAAGGCAGGACGTAGAGAGAATTGCATTCTTATTAGAAGAATGCAAAAGAATGGGAATTGAAGTTTTGCCCCCTGATGTAAATGAGAGTTTTGAGAATTTTACGGTAGTTGA
>JAGGTU010000013.1 GCA_021163545.1 bacterium
ATGATCTTTTTTGAATTTTGGTCATTTGAATTTAGAATTTGTTTGGGATTTGGTGCTTGGTACTTGGAATCTCCAAAATCTTTTGATTTTATTATCGGTTCTATTGCTCTTATCAAAACACACTCGGGAGTACAATTTAAAGAGGTAGTAATATTCAACTGCCAATACATTCCATAACAAAGATAGATATAAATATGACCTCCTTCTAAAAATTCAGCTAAATTTCTTTTTGTTACTTTCCATTGATAAGAATGTGAGGCTTTATCTTCAGGCCCAATATATGCTTCGGTTTCAACAATCTTTCCAACCACCAAAAACCTTTTCCCTATTTTCCTTACAATATATTTTCCCAAAAGTTCCTTTGCCACCAGAAGTGTGTCTCTTGTATAAAAATCTCTTTTTAATCTCTCTCCCATATTTTTAAAATGGAACGAGCACAGTTCTCGTTCCATTATGTTAACAAGATTAAATTTGAGATTTACCGTTTTGACCACTGAGGTGCACGCCTTGCGCGTTTCAATCCGGGTTTCTTTCTTTCTCTTTCTCTTGGATCTCGTGTTAAAAATCCAGCTTTTTTGAGAGGTTTTTTGAAATTAGGATTAAATTTTGCCAAAGCTCTTGCTAGTCCGTGTCTTATAGCTTCTGCTTGACCGGTTATCCCTCCTCCTTTTACCTTCGCAGTCACCTTAAATTTAGAAAGTTGGTTTATTGTTTTCAGGGGAGCAAAAATGATCTCATGATAAAACGGATCTTTAAAATATTCCTGATATGGTTTCTCGTTAATCACAAATGCGTGCTCTCGGGTAGGATAAATTCTCACTCTTGCCACGGAGGTTTTCCTTCTACCAACTCCTTCAAAATACTGAGCTTTCTTCTCTTTGGTTGGCTTTTCTTTTGTTGTAGTCTTCTTTGTTGAAACTTCTTTTTTTGTTGTCTTTGGTTTTCTTGGCATTTTTATTCAAGTTTTAATCTTTTTATCATTTTTTTACGCAGTTTGTTTTTGGGAAGCATACCCATTACTGCATTTCTTAATACCTTATATGGATCTTTTTTTAAAAGCTCCTCAAGTGTTTGTACTTTTAGCCCTCCCAAGTATCCAGAGTGACGATAATATTTTTTATTTTTTAATTTCTTCCCTGTAAATCTTACCTTATCAAAATTTTTAACAACGACAAAGTCGCCGATATCTTTATATGGGGCGTATTCGGGTTTATGTTTTCCTTGTAATAAAACCGCGATCTCAGAGGCAAGTCTTCCAAGAGATTTCCCTTGGGCATCAATTATATGAGTTTCTCTTTGAAGTGTTTTGTTAGTTTTTTGTGGCATTTTATTTCACAAATTCAATTATTGCCATCTTCGCCCCATCACTTTTTCTTGGAGATAACTTCAAAATGCGGGTATAACCCCCAGGTCTATCTTTATATCTTGGAGCAATCTCGTCAAATAACTTTTTGGTGCTTTTTTTAGTTAACACTCTTGCAACAGCTCTTCTTTCACTAAGCCCTCCCCTTTTTGCTTTTGTTATCAGTTTCTCCACAAAAGATGCTAATTCTTTAGCCTTAGCATGTGTTGTAGTAATTCTTTCATGTTCAACTAAAGATTCGGCTAAACTTTTTAGTAAAGCCTTTCTTTGATCTTTGTTTCTTTTAAGCTTTCTTCCCTTTTTCTTTTTTCGCATAGTTTATTCAGGCTTCAATTCTAAACCAAGTTTTTTGAGAGCTTTTTTGATTTCTTTAATTCCTGCTTGACCTAATCCTTCCAAGGCGAGTAAATCTTTCTCTCGTTTCCTGATAAGCCCCCCTACCGTTTTAATATGGGAATTCAATAAGGCATTAGTGGTTCGGGTAGATAGTTTTAATTCTTCTATAGGAAAACTAGATACATCTTTCTTCTCTTTTTCCTCTTTTTCTTTGCCTTCTTTCTCAGGTTTTTGGGGCTTGGGTTTTTCTTCTTTGATATATTTCTTTATCGCCTCCTCTACAAAATTAAAGTGAGCTAACAAAATTTGGGTTGCCTGATCTAATGCTTTTTGTGGAGAAATGGTACCATCGGTCTCTATCTCTAAATATAACCTATCAAAATCGGTTCTCTCCCCCACTCTCATGTTTTCTACTTTATAGCTCACTCTCTTAATTGGAGTGTAAATTGCATCCAAAAGAATCTCACCAACTGAAAGTTTTTCCTTTGTACGCATCTCTCTTGGTTCATACCCAACACCTTTCCTTACAATAATCTCCATTTCTAAATTGGCGTTCTTGTTTGTTAATGTGGCAATGTGTTGGTCCTTATTTACCAGCTCAAGCTGCGGAGGAAGCTCAAGATCTTTACCCTTTACTTCTTTTTGACCTTTTGCTTTTAAAAATGCTCTTATTGGTTCATCTGAAAAAACTTTAAATCTCAATTTTTTCAAATTAAGGCAAATATGAATAACATCTTCTAATACCCCGGGGATTGTTGAAAATTCATGTGAGACTCCTTTAATTTTTACATCTGTAATTGCTGCCCCCTCAAGCGAAGAAAGAAGTACCCTCCTGAGGGTATTGCCAATGGTTATCCCATAACCAGGATATAAACCCTCAATTACAAATTTTGCATAATTTTCTTTTTCTTGAAGAATTTTGAAAGATAATGGTAAAGGAATCATATAATGTAGAAGAAAACGCAGTTCCAGACTAGATGAAAAATCTAGCCGGCCCTACGTCTTCTTGCTTAATTTATTTTGAATAAAATTCAAAGATTGAAGATATCTCAGCAGGAGGTGATGCTTCCTCCAAAGATGGAACCCCTATAACTTCTCCTCTCATTTTATCAACATCCAACTTCAACCAAGATGGTGGCTGATGTTTTTTGAGCTTCAAAAGAACCTTATTTTTAAAAATCGTCTTTTTTTGTGAGGATGGTTTTACCTGTACCACATCTCCTTTTCTAAGCTCTATACTGGGAATATTGACAGGTTTTCCATTGAGTAAAAAATGACCATGAGTAACCAACTGCCTAGCCTGAGCCCTTGAATCAGCAAAACCAAGCCTGAAAACAACATTATCAAGTCTTGATTCTAACCTTTTTATAAGGGCCTGAGTTGCATCTTCTCCTTTCTTTCTGGATTCCTCTAATACTTCCTTTACATATTTCTTAAATTGCCCCTCTTGCAAATTATACCAATGTTTTAACTTTTGTTTTTCCATTAATTCTCTTCCATATTCAGAAAGACCTCCCCTTCTTCTTTTACCTCTAATGCCAGGAGGGTATGGTTTTGTTACCATAGGGCATTTTTGAGTTAAGCATTTCTCTCCCTTCAAAAAAAGCTTCTTCCCTGCCCTTCTACAAATTTTGCATTTAGCTGGTCTTCTAATTCCCATATTTTTATACGAAATTTCGATATGTCGATATTTCGAAATGTCGATTTCCGATATATCGATATTTCGAAATTTCGATATTAGACTCTTCTTGGTTTTGGCCTTTTACATCCGTTATGAGGAATAGGGGTTACATCTTCTATCGAGACAATATTTACTCCTTTTGTGGCTAAAGTTCTCAACGCTGACTCTCTCCCTGTACCAATACCTTTTACTTTTACTTTAACTTCTTCTAACTTCAATTTCTCAATTGCCTGGGCCATCACCTCAGCTGCTTTTGCAGCTGCATATGGTGTGCCTTTTTTGGTACCCTTAAACCCTATTTTTCCTGCACTCACCCATGCCAACACGTGTCCTTGTGGATCTGTAAGGGTAAGATAAGTATTGTTGTAAGTTGAGGCAATATGAAGAATACCCTTTTTTAATACCTTTGGGGCTAATTTTGTTGGTACAGCAACTTTCTGAATCTTAGACTCAACCTCTTCTCTTTCTTTTAATACCTCTTGTTCTGTTTGTTTAATAACTCTTTTTTTGCCCATGTTATTCAATATTTCGAAATTTCGATATCTCGATATGTCAATTATTTAGGCGCTGGTGGTGGCTTTCTACCAGAACCTACGGTTTTTCTAACATTACCTCTTACTGTGCGTGAATTAACTCTTGTTGTCTGGCCTCTTACTGGTAATCCCTTTATATGCCGAATACCTCTCCAACAGCCAATTTCTTTTAATCTTTTGATAGACATCATAACCTCTCTTCTTAGATCTCCCTCAACTTTATAATTCTTATTAATAATTTCTTGAATCCTTTTTACCTCTTCTGGTTTTAGGTCTTTTACTCTTTTATATCTCTCAACTTTTGCCTCCTGTAAAATTTTTCGAGCAGAAGATCGTCCTATACCATAAATATAGGTTAAGGCAGTTTCTATTTGTTTGTCGTCTTTTAATGTTACTCCTGAAATTCTTACCATGTTATTTGATATTTCGATATTTCGAAATGTCGATATATCGATATTTCGAAATTTCGAGGTTATTTCCCTTGTCTTTGTTTGTGTTTTGGATTCTCACAGATAACATAAACGCGTCCTTTGCGTCTTACGATTTTACATTTTTTACAAATTTTTTTGACTGATGGTCTTACTTTCATAATCGATATTTCGATATGTCGAAATTTCGATATTTCGATATATCGAGTTTACTTTTTTCGATACACAATTCTTCCCCGATTGTCTTCGCTGGAGGGCATCTCTACCACTACTCTATCACCGGGCAAAACCTTAATTCTGTAAATTCTTAACTTTCCTGCTAAATGAGCTAAAATCTCTCTTCCATCATCCAGTTTTACTTTAAAGGTTGTGCTTGGAAGAGACTCTACTACGATACCTTCTGTTTTATAAACATTTTTCTTTGATGACATCTAGGACTGAGTATAACAATTACCTGCTGATTTGTAAAGATTTACTTAAATTTTAATAAAATGTCAATATTTGAAATATTTTTTGGGGCTTTCTTGACAAAAAATGGCCAAAATCTCACCTGAGGTTCTTTTAAAATCTCTGGGTAAATCTCGCGTATATATTTTCTTATATTTTTTGCACTTTGTGATTTGGATACTTCCTTTAATGCAGTCTCATCAATTTTAGAATAGATTTCTCCTTCAAATTCAACATCTAATGTTACTACTCCTTCAATATCCACATTACCTTGGGATTTCTTTATGACTAAACTATCGGGATTCAATACTTTGTCTGGTGGAATTTGAGAATTCACATATTCTTTTATAAATTTCAAAATATGAGAGATTTTTACTGCTGCTACTTTTGCTCTTATTTCTGCCTGATACAAAAAGTCTTTCTTTTCTTGACCAATTTGAGCATCTACCAGCGTTGTATCAATCACTTCAATTTCTAAAGTTTTCTCTAGGATTTTATACTCATCTTGAGCCTGTTTTTGCAATCTATCTAAAGCTTCTTTTTCGGCTTGGCTCAAAATAGTATTCTGTGCCTTTTCCACGTCTTCTTCTTTAATTCTAAAAACTTTACTTATCCTCCCTCCCTGCATTTTAGAAAAAGATCTTCCATAAACCTTGTAATAAAGGGTAGGAGAATAGTTTCTAAGCCCTGGAATAGAAAAGGATGAGGGGTCAATATTATATTCTTCTCCTGGCTCAGCAGCCACAACTTCAATATCTTTATATCCGTTAGCAGGCACAGTGAATTTGTTCTTTGCTAAGAATACTCTCGGAGGTTCCCCCGATGACTGAAATCTTGTGTTGGCGATAAGAGTTACTGGTAAGTGATATTTATTATAGACACGGATGATACCATGTGCTTTTTCTTTTACCTCTTCTGGAGAGGCGGTAAATCTTTGGGAGATAGTAAAATTCTCTTCCAAGAAAGTAAGAGGCACTGCCTGAGATATTAAATCTATATCTTCAATTTTGTTGTTAGCTGTTAAAAATACTTGGAACGAAACTTTTTCGGTCTTAGGCCATATCTCAATTGTGGCCTTGCTAGCAGATATAAATTCTCTCAAACTTAAAAGAAATAAGACTAAAATTACAAAGAAAACAATCAATTTTTTCCATAAAGAACCTCCTTTTGTTCTCTTTGGAGGCGAAACTTTTGTAGTGGGCTTTTTGGGTGGTCTTATATCGTA
>JAGGTU010000038.1 GCA_021163545.1 bacterium
AAAAGGCTCCTTTAAGACTTGCTTTACCTTCTTTTGCAGCTTTTACTTCTTGCCCATTTAAAACTATCCCTGCCTCAAAGGTTTCAAGGATTTGATAATCAAAACGGGCCCTTTTGTTTTCTGCTAAGACCTTCATTTTTTCATTTTAACATAATGCTTTTGAAAGGGATATACTCAGAAAGAAATTATGAAAAACCGCTCAGAAAGTAATTTTTAGGAGCCGTTCGCTCACCCAGCGCGCTCGCTCACTTACCTCGGCCTTCGCTCTCTCGCTCGCCTATGCTCGCTCGAACCATGCCCGCTCAGGCCTCGGATGCTCCATAAAAATTACTTTCTTCGCTTTCTTCTTTATAGAATTAATTCGCAGCATGCTGTCCTTTGCCAGCACTTGCCTCGCTCTCTATAGATGCTCCTAAAAATTGCTTTCCTCGCCATTGCTATAATAGACAGAATAATTTTCAGGGGTTAAACTAAAATTGATGCTCAAAAAAGAAATTCAAAAAATACTTAAACGAGCTTTACAAAGCCTTAAAAAAGAAGGAGTTTTAGTTTTTGATAAAGTAGAAAGCATTCAGGTTGAATATCCAAGAGAAGAAGAGCATGGTGATTATGCTACAAATGTGGCTTTGATGCTTGCTAAAAAAACCGGGAAAGATCCTCTTAAAACAGCCAATTTGATAGTTGATCAAATTAACAAAAAAAGAACAAAAAATTTATTTGAGAAAATAGAAATAAAACAACCTGGATTTATTAATTTCTTTATTTCGCAAGAGTATTTACAAAAATTGCTAATAGAAATTATAAAAAAAGACCAAGATTTTGGAAGATTGAAAATTGGAAAAGGAACAAAAACAAACATTGAATTTATTTCGGCAAATCCGACAGGAGAACTGCATATTGGAAATGGGAGAGGCGCTTTCTTTGGCGATACTTTAGCCAATGTTTTAGAATTTGCGGGATTTAAGGTGGAAAGAGAATATTATATTAACAATGCAAGATGCAATACCCAGATACAGGCCCTAGGGAAAACTGCTTTAGGGAAAGGGAAAACATATTTGACAGATTATCTAAAACAAAAAATTAAAAAACTCCAAAAGAAGTTAAAAAAGATAAACGATGAGAAAAAAGCGGGATATCTGCTTGCCAATGAGATTCAGAATGATATTAAGAAATTCATTGAAAGAGAATTAAAAATAAAATTTGACAACTGGATAGAAGAAGAGAATTTCTTTCAAAAAAGCGAGATAAAAAAAACATTTAAATGGCTTGAAAAAAAAGGTTTAACTTATCAAAAAGAAGGTGCTTTTTGGATAAGAACTTCACAATTTGGAGATAATAAAGATTGGGTCATTATCAGAGAAAATGGTCAGCCAACTTATTTGATGTCAGATATTGTTTATCACAAAGACAAGATAAAAAGAGGATTTAAAAAGATCATTAATATTTGGGGAGCAGATCATCAGGCTCATGTTTCAAAAATGAAAGCAGTAATGAAAATATTAGGATTTAAAGGAGAATTTGAAGTGCTCATTTCTCAAATTGTTACTCTAAAGAAAGGCAAAAAGCTTTCAAAAAGAAAAGGCGAGATCATTACTTTAAAGGAACTTATAGATGAGGTTGGTCTTGATGTGGCAAGATTCTTCTATCTTCAAAAAGCTTTAGATACCCATATGGAGTTTGATTTAGATTTGGCAAAAGAACAATCGGAAAAAAACCCAGTTTATTATATTCAATATGCTCATGCAAGAATTTGTTCCATTTTAAGAAGATGTAAAATGCGAAACAAAATAAAAAATCCAAATACAAAATTGTTAACCCATCCAAGCGAGATAAAATTAATAAAAACCCTAATAAAATTTCCAGAGATTATAGAAAGTTGTGCTAGGGATTATCAGGTACATCGTTTGACTCAATATGCTTTAGAAACAGCATCAGCCTTTCATCGCTTTTATAAAGACTGCCGGGTTTTAATAGATGACAAGAATTTGCAAGAGGCACGCCTCTCTCTTGTTCTTGCCACCCAGATTGTCCTGAGAAATCTCCTTTCTTTGATGGGAATTTCTGTCCCCAAGAAGATGTAAAATGAAATTTTGTGTAAAGTTTCATTTCACGGCTTACAAAAAAGCACCGTATTCTTGTTGAAAAACAGGTTTTTTGATGATATACTCTTTTTATATGGAGTTTAGACTACCTAGGCTAGAAAAGAAGACTTTAGACTTCTGGAAAAAAAATAAAATTTTTCAGAAAACGCTTCGTGGCAAAAAGCGGAATTTTGTTTTTTATGAAGGGCCGCCTACTGCTAATGCAAAACCAGGGGTTCATCATGTTTTGGCAAGATCTTTTAAGGATATTATCTGTCGTTATAAGACGATGAAGGGTTATAAAGTGGTAAGAAAGGCTGGATGGGATACTCACGGCTTGCCGGTGGAATTAGAAATAGAGAAGAAATTAGGGCTCAAAAACAAAAAAGACATCGAAAAATACGGAATAGATAAATTTAATCAAGAGTGTAAAAAATCAGTCTGGCAATATGTAGGAGACTGGCGAAATTTAACCGAGAGAATAGGATTTTGGCTTGATATGGACAATCCTTATATTACCTACAACCCCTCTTATATTGAAACTCTTTGGTGGATAGTAAAAGAAATTTCAAAGAAAGGACTTTTGTATCAAGACTATAAAGTAGTTCCTTATTGTCCGAGATGTGGGACATGCCTATCTTCTCATGAGGTGGCACAAGGCTATAAGAAAATCAAAGAACCAGCTATATATGTGAAATTCAAAATTCTAAATTCTAAGCACCAAATTCTAAACAAATTCAAAATTCAAAATCCAAAATTCAAAACATATCTTTTGGTGTGGACAACAACTCCTTGGACATTACCGGCAAATGTTGCGATTGCAGCGCACCCAGAATTTAATTATATTTTGGCAGAAAAAGATAAAGAATATTATATTTTGGCCGAGTCCAAAAAAGAAGTTTTAGGAGAGAAAGTAAAAGTTGTCAAAAGGTTTAAAGGAAAAACTCTAGAAGGATTGGAATATCAGCCTTTATTTGACAAAGACGTTTTGGATTTAAAAATTTCTGGTGAAAACATTTACAAAGTTCTTTTGGCAGATTTTATCTCCAAAGAGGAGGGAACAGGCTTGGTACATATTGCTCCGGCTTTCGGGGAGGAAGATATGGAACTAATAAAAAGTCAAAACGCAAAGTGCAAAGCCCAAAGCGAGAAGTTTCCGATAATTTTGACGGTGGATGAAGAAGGGAAGTTTAAAAAGGAAGTAAAAAGATGGAAAGGAATGTTTGTAAAAAAAGCTGATCCTCTAATTATTGATTATCTAAAAGAGAAAGGAAAGTTGTTTAAAGTAGAAGAATATGAACATGATTATCCCTTTTGTTGGAGATGTAAAACCCCACTTTTGTATTACGCAAAAAAAAGCTGGTTTGTGAAAATGACAAAGGTAAAGAAAGATTTGCTTAGAAATAATCAAAAAATTAATTGGGTGCCAGGTCATATTAAAACAGGAAGATTTGGTGAATGGTTGCAGGATGTAAAGGATTGGGCTTTGTCTCGAGAGCGGTATTGGGGAACTCCTTTGCCGGTTTGGATTTGTCAAAAGTGTAAAAACCAAAAAGTGATTGGTTCAAGGAAGGATCTTCTCAAACAGAAATTTACTACAAATCAATACTATATTCTACGGCACGCAGAGGCTGAAAACATAACAAAAAAATTTTATTCTTCCTACCCCGAAAAAAAACCACTTTCTCTTACCAAAAAAGGCAAAAAAGAAACTCAAAAGCTTGCAAAGAAGCTTAAGAAATTAAACATTGACCTTATTTTCTCTTCTGATCTAAGGCGGTGCAAAGAAACAGCCGAAATTATTAGTAAGGAATTGGGTATCAAGGTGTTTTATGATAAAAGACTGCGAGAAGTTAATCAAGGTGCATTGAATGGAAAACCTACCTATGAAGCACGTAGATTTTGGGATCCAGAAAATAAGCTAAGTCCGTTTGAATTTACTCTAAAAAGAATGAAAATTCCGGCTCCAAAGGGAGAGAGTTTTTTACAGGTGCGGGTAAGAGTTGTGAACTTTCTTCAAGATCTTGAGAAAAGATACAGAAATAAAAAAATTCTCATTGTAAGCCACGAATCTCCTTTATTAATGCTGGAGACAGCAGCAAAGGGGTTAAATGATATAGAGACGGCTAAATTTAGAGCGAAGTACAAAATTCAACCTGGGGAAATAAGAAAACTAGACTGGAAAATATTTCCTTACAACAAAAAAGGCGAATTAGATTTTCATCGTCCTTATGTGGATGATATATATTTCTTCTGTGATAAATGTGGAGGAGTAATGGAAAGGGTACCTGAGGTAATTGATTGCTGGTTTGACTCAGGCTCAATGCCTTTGGCTCAATGGCACTATCCTTTTGAAAACAGAAAACTTATTGATAAAAAGGAGCAATTTCCAGCAGATTACATCTCAGAGGCAATTGACCAAACAAGGGGGTGGTTCTATACGCTGCTTGCCATCTCAACGCTTCTTGGCTTTGGTCCCCCTTATAAAAATGTAATTGTTCTTGGGCATGTTTTAGATGAAAAAGGACAGAAAATGTCGAAATCTAAAGGTAATGTAGTAGACCCATGGGAGATTGTAGAAAAATATGGGGCAGACGCTTTAAGATGGTATTTCTTTACTATCAACCCACCTGATTATCCCAAATTATTTTCAGAAAAAGATGTAGAGCAGGCTTTAAAAAGGTTTTTAATGACATTTTTCAATTGTTATCTCTTTTTAAAAACATATTTTTCAAAAGGCAACTTACAAGGAAGTATCTCATCCAATAGATTAAAAAAAGCAGACATATTAGATAAATGGGTTGTCTCAAAATTATATTCTCTTATTGAGAAGGTAACCCAAAGCTTAGAGGCGTTTGATGTTGTTCAGGCAGCAAGACTTATTGAACAGTTTGTTGTGGAGGATCTTTCTTTGTGGTATATTAGACGCTCAAGAGAAAGATTCCAGAGACCAAAGAGCCAAAAAGAACTAAAAGACGCTGCAGAGGTTTTAGGATTCGTGTTAACAGAAGTTGCCAAACTTTCTGCTCCTTTTGTTCCATTTATTGCTGAAGAGATTTATAGAGGACTAACCCATAAAAAGCAAAGCGTGCATTTAGAAAAATGGCCAAAACCAAGAAAAGAGTTTATTGATAGAAAACTTGAGAGGGAAATGGATATAGCAAGAGAAATTGTCACTCTCGGATTACGATTGAGATCGCAAGCAAAAATTAAGGTAAGACAACCTCTCTCTAGGGGCGAAGTAAAGCTTAAAAAGCGAATAAGAAAAGAGGTACTTAGGCTTATAGAGCAAGAGATAAATGTTAAGAAAATTGTATTGGTTGATCGTTTAAAGAAAAAACCTTCTTTTTTCTATGCCAAAGAAGGAGAAATTGAAATGGTACTAGATCCTACCATCACAGAAGAATTAAAAGAAGAAGGTATCTTAAGGGAATTAATTCGATCCATTCAAGACCTGAGGAAAAAAGCTAAACTAACACCCCAAAAACAAATTGATGTTTATATTAAAACAAGCGAGGAAATTGCAGCAATTGTTCAAAAGTATTTAAAAAAGATGTTAGAGCAAACCAAAACAAAAGAGATACATTTTATAAAAGAGGGATTTGTACCTTCTAATATATTAGGAGAGAAAAAAGTCAATTTAGATAAAGAAACTGTTTGGATAGGAATTGTTAGACCTGCAAAATAACTTAAGGTAAAATAAAAATATGGATATATTCGGTGCCTTTCAAAAAATATCTAAAATGGCCACAAAAACGTTACTGGAGAGGTTTTCTACAGCTTCAGGAAAACCCAAGGGCAGAGAGGGTTTTATTCAGCATAAACCTTCTTCGTCTCCACTATTTGGAAGTCGACGGTATGTTCACAGAAGAGAATTGAGAAAGTTTCTTGAAAAAAAAGCTCCTGAAAGGATAAAAGGGGCAGGTAAATTAACTCGAGAAGAATTGATTTCTATGGAAAGAGAAGTCTTTCCCAAAAAACAATTTGGAGGCTATATTACTTTATCTGAATTTAAAAAAGCCCTGAGAAATCTTAAAAAAGAGAAAGGCAGAGTAGAAAGCGCAATTCAGCGCCAAAAAATTAGAACAAAAATAAAATTCTTAGAGAACTTGTTACCTAAAAAAGATGAGAAATAAACTTCTTGCATTGATTATCTTACTGTTTCTTGTCCTAGCTGGGATGAGCTTTTGGTATTGGCAGAGAAATACTTACTCAAAAGAGAATGTTAAAGTAGAAATTATTGGACCAGAGACAGCAGATGTAGGAGAAGAAGTAAAATACATTGTGAAAATTAAAAATAACGGCACAGTAAGGCTGGAGGACCCGCGCCTTGTTTTTGAGTTTCCTAATTTTTCTTTGCCTGTTGAGGAAACAAACTTATTGAGACGCACTATTGAAAAAGATCAATTTGATGGAGCAGTATACCCGGGAGAGGAAGAATCTTTTGAATTTAGGGCGTATTTGTTTGGAGAAAAAAAAGAGGCAAGAGAGGCAAAAGCTACCTTTTATGCACGACCAAAAGACATTACAGCCACATATTATTGGTCAACAAGTTGTATAACAATTATTGATAATGTCCCGTTGAGCTTTGAGCTTGATCTTCCTTCTGAAATTGAGGCAGGCAAAAAATTTGAATTTTCCTTAAATTACTTTTCAAGCATTGATCTCCCGTTGACCGATGTGAGGATAAAAGTTGAATACCCCTCAGGTTTTCAATTTGTCGAAAGCGAACCAAAAGGGCTTTCTGACAATGAATGGCTAGTTTCTGTTTTGAATAAAGCAGAAGGAGGAAGGATAATAATTAGAGGAATGCTCTCTGGAGAAACCGGACAAGAAAAGACATTTAAAGCAGAAGTTGGGATGGCAGTTTCGAATAAGTATGTTGCTTTAAAAAAGGTTGCAAAGAGAGTTCTTCTTACAGAACCCGCACTTTATATTGATCAAACAATTAATGGCAAAAGGGACTATATCGCTAATCCAGGTGATATATTACATTATCAGATCACTTTCAAAAACATTGGAGATAGGCCATTTCAAGACTTATTCTTAGTGGTGAAATTAAAAGGAGACCTACTAGATCTTTCTTCAATAAAAGCTCCAGATGGAGATTTTGGTCCAGGCGATAATACAATTATCTGGGACGCAAATAAAGTTTCTTCATTAAAATTTTTAGAGCCCGGAGAAGAAGGGGAAGTAGAGTTCTGGATTAATTTAAAAGAAGATCAAGATGCAGGAATAAAAAATCCTAAAATAGAAAATGAAATACGCTTGGCGCAAGCCAAAAGAGTTTTTAGTATAAAAATAAACTCCAAAGTAGAATTGACCCAAGAGGCACATATTGATGATGAAATTTTTGGCAGCGAGGGACCTTTACCTCCTAAGCTAAATCAAGAGTCTCTTATTACGGTGATTTGGAAAATTAAAAATTATTACAATCAACTAAAAGATGTAAAAGTAAAATCGGTTTTGCCTCCAGAGGTAAGTCTCACAGGCCAAATTGAACCCCAAAAACTTACCTTCGACCCTCAAACAAGAGAAATTCTTTGGGAAATTGGCGATTTACCCGCAGGTGCTGGGATTGAAGAACCATATCAGATTGCTTTTCAGATACGCTTTAAGCCTAACCAAAGCCAGATTGACAGTTTTGCAACCTTGATAGATAAGGCTACTTTAACTGGAATCGATCAGTGGACAGATCAAGAATTAACTATAGAGACACCCGCGCTTACAACAGAGATTTTTGGGGAGGAGCAAGGCAAAATAACCCAATAGCATGGAAAATTTAATGGAAAAAATTATCTCCCTTTGTAAAAGAAGAGGATTTATTTTTCCCTCCTCTGAAATCTACGGAGGGTTTTCTTCAAGTTATGATTTTGGACCACTGGGAGTTGAATTAAAAAGAAATATTAAAGAAGTCTGGTGGCAAGAAATGGTGCAATTGCATGAGCAAATTGTTGGATTAGATGCGGCAATTTTAATGGCGCCAAAGGTCTGGGAAGCTTCAGGTCATCTTTCGGCAGGATTTGCAGACAAGTTAGTTGAATGTAAAAAATGCCACAAGCGATTTCGTTTTGACGAAATCGCAAATTCTAAATCCAAAATTCAAAATTTAAAGTGTCCTGAATGCGGAGGAGAACTTTTACCTCCAAGAAAGTTTAATTTAATGATGAAAACTTATGTAGGACCAGTTGAAGATGAATCTTCAATTGCATATTTAAGAGCAGAGACTTGTCAGGGTATTTATGTAAATTTCAAAAACGTCTTAACTTCAATGCGACTTAAGTTACCATTTGGTATTGCACAAATTGGAAAAGCTTTCCGAAACGAAATTACTCCTAAAAATTTCATTTTTAGGATGAGAGAATTTGAGCAAATGGAGATGCAATGGTTCTGTCATCCAAAAGAAGCAGATAAGTGGTTTGAATATTGGAAAGAAAGAAGATTGAACTGGTATATAAATTTTGGGGTTAAAAAAGAAAATCTAAGATTGGTCGAAATTCCAGAAGGAGAAAGAGCACATTATGCAAAGAGACAAATAGATCTTGAATATAAGTTTCCTTTTGGTTGGAAAGAGATTGAAGGAATTCACAATCGAGGAGATTGGGATCTTTCAAGACATTCTCAATTTTCAGGAGAAGATTTAAGTTATACTGATCTAGAAACTGGCGAAAAATTTATTCCCTATATTATTGAAACCTCAGTTGGGGTTGAAAGATCACTTTTGGCGTTTTTGGTAGATGCGTATGAAGAAGTGAAAGGAGGAAGAACTACTACTACACAGGCTACAAAAGAAGTTGAGGTAGTTTTGAAATTGCACAAATCTTTAGCACCAATAAAAGTTGCAGTTTTACCTCTGGTTAGAAATAAAGAAGCAATTGTCAAAAAAGCAAAAGAAGTTTTTGAACTTTTAAAGCCCCATTTTATGTGTCAATACGACGAAGTTGGTTCGATTGGAAGAAGATACAGAAGACAAGATGAAATAGGAACTCCTTTCTG
>JAGGTU010000019.1 GCA_021163545.1 bacterium
AGATTAGGCCAGAAATCGGGATAAAAATTGAAAATGGGCAGATCGAGGTTTTTCCAAAGATGCAAACCAAAGAAACAAAAGCTTTGTGGGGTACAACAAGAAGTTTAATTAATAATTTAGTTGAGGGAGTAACAAAAGGGTTTAAAAAGCAATTGGAAATTCAGGGGATTGGATATAAAGCCAAACTTGAGGGTAATGAGTTGGTTTTAGAGGTTGGGTTTTCACATCCTGTGAAAATGGAAATTCCGGAGGGGCTTAAGGTTTCGGTTGAGAAAAATATTATTACAGTTGAGGGAATTGACAAACAATTGGTGGGAGAGTTTGCGGCCCGCATTAAGAAAGTTAGACCGCCAGATCCATACAAAGGAAAAGGAATTAGGTATTTAGGGGAGAAGATAAAATTGAAGCCTGGCAAAAAGGCAGTTGGAACGACACAATAAAAATGCAAAATTCAAAATTCAAAATGCAAAATTACAATTCCTGCCTTCCGGCAGGCAAGGCAAAATGCAAAATGGATAAAACCAAAAATTTATATTTATTTTTGAATTTGCTAATTTTGATTTTTGAATTGAAATTTTTAATTTTGAATTTTTAATTTTGAATTTGTATTATGATAAATATCAAAGAGAAAAGAGAAAAAAGAAAAAGAAGACATAAAAGGGTGAGAGCAAAGATTTTTGGTACAAAAGATCGCCCGCGTCTTTGTGTTTTTAGATCCAACAAGCATATTTATGCCCAATTAATAGACGACGAAAAGGGACAAACTTTAGCTGCGGTATCAGACTTAAAACTACCCAAGAATGTGAAGCTTAAAAAAGACATGTCTAGAAAGGTAGCTATAGCATATGAGGTAGGGAAATTAATTGCAAAAGTGGCAAAAGAAAAAGGAATAGCAAAAGTAGTGTTTGATAGAGGAGGATATAAATATCATGGAAGAGTGAAGGCGTTGGCAGAGGGGGCAAGAGAAGGAGGTTTGAAGTTTTAGATAGGTTGCCTTGCCTTAATAAAGATGCTCCTAAAAATTGCTTTCCTCGCTTAAATAAAATTATTCAGCTAAATATGGCAGAAGAACAACAAAATATAGAAGAAAAATTTGAATCACAAGTTTTGGAAGTAAGAAGGGTGACAAAAGTGACTGCTGGCGGAAAACAGCTTAGATTTAGAGCTGCAGTGGTTGTTGGTAATAAAAATGGAAAAGTTGGTTTTGGGGTGGCAAAGGGTCAGGATGTAGCCCAAGCAGTTGAGAAGGCGCAAAAAAGAGCAATGAAAAACATAATCGAGGTTCCTATCGTGAATGATACCATTCCTCATGAGGTGATAGCTAAATTTAGTGCTGCAAAAGTGCTTTTAAGACCTCAAAGACATGGAAGAGGTTTGGTTGCTGGCGGGACAGTCCGGGTAATTTGCCAGTTGGCAGGAATTAAAAATATCTCATCTAAGCTTTTGGGAGCAACAAGAAGCAAAATTAATAATGCCCAAGCGACTATTAAAGCATTAAGTCAACTCAAAAAAGAGCGAGTTTATCAAAAACATGCAAATTCATCAGTTAAAACCAAAATATAAAAAGAAAGAAAAAAAGAGAGTTGGAAGAGGTGGTAAAAAGGGCACTTATTGTGGCAGAGGAATTAAAGGCCAGAAAGCAAGGGCAGGTAGAAAAATGCAGCCTATAATCCGTCAAATTCTTAAGAAATATCCAAAATTACGAGGATATAAATTTTCTTCTCTCAAAAAAGAGATAGCTGTAGTGAATGTAGAAGTTTTGGATAAGAAATTTAAAGATGGAGATCTTATAACCCCCCAAGTTTTAATAGAGGAAAAAATCATTAAAAAGATTAAAGGGAAAATCCCTCCGGTGAAGATTTTAGGACGAGGGAATTTGAGTAAGAAATTAACCATTCAAAACTGCTTTTTATCAGAATCTGCAAGGGCTAAAATTGAAAAAGCCGGAGGGAAGATTGTAGAATAGATAAAGTGAGCAAATTTTTGAGTGGTTGAGGTATTAAACAACAAATATGAGGTTTGAAAAGTTAATTCAAGTGTTCAAAATTAGAGATCTTAGAAGGAAAATCCTTTTTGTTTTAGGGATTTTTGTTGTCTTTAGAATAATGGCCAACATTCCTGTGCCGGGTATAAACATTGAGAACTTAAAGGAGTTTTTTGAGCGGTTTCAAATGTTTGGTCTGTTAAATGTTTTTACAGGAGGAACTCTTTCAAGAATTTCCATTGTAATGTTAGGGCTGGGACCATATATTACCGCAATTATCATTCTCCAACTTCTTACTTTAATCTTTCCAGCTCTTGAGAGAATGTATAAAGAGGAGGGGGAGGCTGGAAGAAGACGTTTTAATCAATATGCAAGAATAGCAACTGTCCCTTTGGCAGCCTTGCAAGGATATGGAATGCTTACTTTACTGCAGCGACAAGGAGCAATTTCTTTTGCTTCTCCAGGAGTACTGTTCAGCGCAATTATTACTGTTACTGCCGGAACAGTTTTTCTAATGTGGTTGGGTGAGTTGATAACAGAAAAAGGTATTGGGAATGGTGTTTCGTTGTTAATTTTTGCTGGTATTGTTGCTAGGATGCCTTCAGAAATTAGACAAGCTCTTTTAACCTGGAGCCCTTCTCAACTTCCATCTTATATTTTCTTTATATTTGCAGTATTTTTAATTGTATTTGGAGTTGTTTTGGTAACCGAAGCAAGAAGAAATGTTCCTGTCTCATATGCAAAAAGAGTAAGAGGAATGAAAATGTATGGAGGGGTCTCTACCTATCTTCCAATGAATGTCAATCCTGCAGGAGTTATTCCTATAATTTTTGCCTTATCGGTTTTACTTTTTCCTGGAATGATCGCTAATTTTTTAAGTGGAGTCGGAGGGACTGTAGGTAATATTGCTCAGGATGTGGCAGATTTTTTCAAAAATCAGGTTGTATGGGGAATATTATATTTTATTTTAGTATTTGCTTTTACCTATTTTTATACGATGGTAACTTTTGACCCTAAAGCAATTTCTCAAAACCTCCAAAAAATGGGAGGATTCATTCCAGGAATTAGGCCAGGAGCCTCTACAGCAAGATATCTTTCTTTTATCTTACATAGAATTTTGTTTATAGGTGCTTTGTTTTTGGGTCTCATTGCCGTAATGCCATCAATTGTCCAAGGATTAACTCACATTACAACTTTCAGTTTCTTAATTGGAGGCACCTCTGTCTTGATTATTGTAGCTGTCGTTCTTGATACCTTAAAGCAGATAAATGCTCAACTGCAGATGAGAGAATATGAGAAGATATAAGTGATTGAGTGATTGAGTGATTGAGTTATCGAGTTATCGAGTAATTAAGTAGTTAAATTGTTAAACAATTCAATACTAAGTAATAAGCTAGCATGAAAACAAGTAAATTAGTGATAATTATCATCGGACCGCCTGGTTCAGGCAAAGGAACTCAGGCGACTCTTTTGGCTGATAAATTAAACCTTTATTATTTTGAAACAAGTAAAATTATCGAAGAGAAGGTAATGGGTGCAGAAAAAGACGAGTATGTAGTAGTTGAAGGGAAGAAATATTTTTTAGTTGATGAAAAGAAAATTTGGGAGTCAGGAGGCTTATGTTCGCCTCCTCTTGTCACTTTCTGGGTGATGGAAAAGATAAAAGAGTTAGCAGAAAAAGGAGAAGGAATTGTTTTTGCAGGTTCTCCCAGAACCTTGTATGAAGCAAAAAAGATAATGCCACTTTTAAATAAGCTTTATGGCAAAAAAAATATTAAAATTATTCTTTTTACCTTAGCTCCAAAGACTTCTATCTGGCGAAACTCTCATCGACGAATTTGTGAGCTTTTGCGCCACCCAATTCTTTACAATGAAGAGACAAAAAAACTTAAAAAATGTCCTTTAGATGGATCTAAGTTAATAAGTAGAGGTAAGCTGGATGACCCGGAAACAATTAAAATACGAATTAAAGAATACAAAGACAGAACCCTTCCAATAATTGATTATTTTCAAAGACAAGGTTATCAGATTGAGAAAATAAGCGCAGCGCCTCCTCCAGCAGTGATATTTAAGAGAATTTTGCGAATCTTAAAATGAGGAGACAAATTATCTTCAAAACAAAAGAGGAAATTGAAATTATGGCCAGGGCGGGAAAGATCCTGGCTCAAATTTTAGATGAATTAAAAAAAGAAGTTAAACCTGGAATTAGAACAAAAGATTTAGAGATAAAAGCAAGGAAAT
>JAGGTU010000043.1 GCA_021163545.1 bacterium
TATTATTGTGATTATTCTCCCAATACTTGGATAAATCTAAGCTGGGATTATAATGATCCTGAGGGAACACCTCAATCTGCCTATCAAATTCAAATTGCAACTGATTCAGGATTTAGCAACATTATTTATAACACCGGACAAGTTTCAAGTAGTGGAAACAATCATTGGCTTCAGCCGGCAATTGGCGCAGGCGGTCCTCTTTCATATGGACAAACCTATTATTGGCGGGTAAAAGTTTGGGATCAGGACAATCAGGCATCAGAATGGTCTGCTTCAAATTGTCCATATGTGATAACTCTTAACCAAGATGAAACAACCCAAACAACAACTTGCTTTAGAACCGCCTCTCATGCATGGCCGGAGGTTAGTTTCTCTTTTGAGCCAGACCCACCAACAGTAGATGAAGTAATTAACTTTTCTGGAGAAGCAACGCCATACGGTGGAGCAAGCATTACGAGCTGGTATTGGACTTTTGCTCCAGATGGCAATCCGTATCATGCTAGTACTCAAAATGTTCAAGTGACCTTCCCAACAGATGGCGATAAAAATGTAACTTTACAAGTAACTGACTCTTCTAATTATACTTGTCAATATACAAGAACAATCAATGTTAAACTGCCGCTTCCTGGTATTATTGAGATTCCGCCAAAATAAAAAAAACGAGGTCAGAATTCAGATTAACCATTAAAAAGACTTGAAAAGCTTTGAAGTTTTGATTATAGTATAGGCATAATTGAGGAACGAATAGTATGGCTGTTCCAAAGAAAAGAACGACAAAATCAAGGCAGGGCAAAAGAAGGTTACATATTTTTGTACCAGAGCCTAAACTTGCAACTTGCCCTAAATGTAAAAAACCAGTATTGCCACATACTGTTTGTTTGCATTGTGGGTATTATAAAGGTAGAATGATTATTGACGTTTTTAAGAAATTAAGTAAAAAAGAGAAAAAGAAAAAAGAAAAAGAATTGAAAGAAGCAGAAAAAGCACCAAAGAAAGAATTAAGCATGGAAGAACTCTCCAAAAAGTAAATCCCAAATTCGAAATTCTAAATTCTAAACAAATTCCAATGACCAAAATCCAAAATTCAAAACAATTTATAAATTTTACTGTTTAGAATTTAGATATTAGAATTTAGAATTTATCTTTTTATGGGTTCAAGACATCTTGCAAGAAGTATTGCGCTTCAATCACTATATGAGTGGGATTTTTATGGAAAAAACCCTCAGGATTTGGATAGGATCGTTGAGAAAAATATCAAAGAGTTTGGAAGTGGTCTAAAAGAGGTAGAGTTTGTTAGAAGATTAGCCTCGGGGGTAAAAGAACATCTTAAACATTTAGATAAAATTATTGAGAAAACAGCTCCCGAGTGGCCAATTGACCAAATATCGATGGTAGATAGAAATGTGTTAAGACTTGGCCTTTATGAGTTATTATATGCAGACAAAAAAGAAGTGCCGCCAAAGGTGGCTATTAATGAAGCAATAGAATTGGCTAAAGCTTTTGGAGGAGAGTCATCAGGGAGATTTATAAATGGAGTTTTGGGGACCGTATATAAACAACTTCAAGAAAAAGAAAAAAATGCCTAAGTTTGAGGATTTAGAAAACCAATTAGGAATTCAATTTAAAAATCAAGAGCTTTTAATTCAGGCTTTTTGTCACCGCTCTTATTTAAATGAACATCCAGACTTTTTGTTACCCCACAACGAAAGGCTTGAATTTCTTGGAGATGCGGTCATTGAACTTGTGGTCACAGAATATCTTTTTTTGGAATTTCCAGAGAAAGAAGAAGGAATATTAACCTGTTGGAGAGCTGCTTTAGTGAATTCAAAGACTCTATCAAAAATTGCAGAGGAACTTGATTTCGGCAAGTATTTGCTTTTATCAAAAGGTGAAGCCAAGGAAGCGGAAAAGAAAGGAAAATCTTATTTGGAGATTCTTGCAAATACCTTTGAAGCATTTGTTGGCGCGCTTTATTTAGACAAGGGTTATAAGGCTTGCAAAGATTTTCTTTACAAACATCTTATTAAAGAGCTGCCAGCAATTATAAAAAATAAATCATTTATTGATGCAAAGAGTCGGTTCCAAGAGATTGCTCAAGAGAAATTAAGAATTACGCCCACATATAAAGTCTTAAAAGAATGGGGACCGGATCACGATAAGCATTTTATTGCGGGAGTTTATTTAGAAAACGAGTTGGTTGCAAAAGGACAGGGTTCTTCAAAACAGGAAGCAGAGGAGGAAGCAGCAAAAAAAGCCCTTAAGAAGAAAAGGTGGGAGTAATAAAAACTCAAATCTCAAAAGTCAAAACCACAACTCAAAAGTCAAAACTAATGAAATTTCAACAAAGGAAAAAATTAAATAATAAAAAAATTAAACATATTCAGTTTTGACTTTTGCGTTTTGACTTTTTAATCATGCTTACTATCAGATTTTTAAGACAAGGAAAAAAACATCAACCATTCTTTAAAATTGTTGTTATTGACAAAAAGAGATCTCCAAGAAGTGGAAAATTTGTTGAGGAGGTTGGCTTTTATAATCCTCTTACCAAGGAAAAAAGATTAAAAAAGGACAGGATTTTGTACTGGTTATCAAAAGGAGTTACAACTTCTGATTCGGTTCACAACCTTCTTGTTAAAGAGGGGATTATTAAAGGTAAGAAAATACCTGTTCATTCTGTAAAAAGACAAGAGAAAA